>CAZQTE010000419.1:0-5225 GCA_964595615.1 uncultured Saprospiraceae bacterium | reverse complement strand
TAACAAAAGAAAAAATAGGACAAGCTATGAATGGATGAATTGTGTGTGCGAAATAGCAAAATTCACTACCAAAATTAATCCAACTCCTTAAACAAACCGCCTCTACTAATTAACATCAAATTCCGTCACAAATTCAAAAAAGATAAGACACAAATCTCAAAGTCCAATAAAGCAGGCGAATTCTAATCATAGAAATCTTATGTAAATCCTAATGTTAACTTAATGTAAACAAAAAGTAAATTTAGTTTTAAATATTCTTGTTATTGTTTTGTATTTGTCGTACATTTATTCAGCATTTAAGACGTAAAGTTTTTTTTGCAGAGTAGATATGCGAGAATTATGAAGAAATTATTTTACATATGGATTGGACTTATTTGTCTCACTGTTGACGCAGTGCTGGCGCAGACAAGCGAGATTGCCTATGTTGAAAGTAATTTTACATTAGAAAAAGAGGCGAGTTTTAAAGGAGACTTAACTTATGTTCCTTTTGAGTTAGTGGATGGAAAAATTCTGGTCAATGCGCGAATAGAGGGAGCACGAAAAACTTTTATGTTAGATACAGGCGCACCCTGTTTGGTTTTGAATAAGGAAATAATTAAAGAGGAGACTACTGTTGCAAAAGGAGTGACTGGCGAACTTGAAATATCGGAAGAAATTGTCCAAAATTTTGAGTGGGCGGGCATTGAAACTAACGAAACAGAAGCTCTAATTTTGGATATGAGTCATATAGAGAGAGCTGCAAAGCAAGATGTGGCGGGTTTGATAGGCTATGATATTTTAAAAAATGCAGAACTACTTTTTGATTATAAACGCCGTTTGATTATTTTGACTAAAAATCATAAATCGTCTTTGCACAAAGACCAAAAGCCAAAAGCAGTTATTGATTTTGAAATGTCAAATCATTTGGCGGTCATCAAGCTTAATATTGGTAAAAAAGTCTTACATCTTGGTTTAGATAGTGGGGCAGAGGCAAATGTTTTAGATAAAAAAATATTGAGAAAGATAGATAAGTCATTGATAATCAATTCAAAGAAAGAAAAAATAATTGGCTTAGATAAAAATGAGAAGAATGTTGATGCGGTTTGGATTAGCGAGACAAATATCAAAAAGAATACTTATTCAGACATGAAGTATCTTTTTACTGATCTATCAGCTATCAACGATGCCAGTGAAATATCAATTGATGGTTTATTAGGTGCACCTTTCTTTCAGTCTGCTGTTTTTTCTATTAATTATGAAAAACGAAAGCTGTATATCTGGTGAATTTGAGTAGTAACGTAAGTTTATAAAAAAGCATGAGTCATCCCGAATTTTCACTTGAAAGTTCGGGATTTCTCTTTTTACAGCAATTGCGGCTCGCTTTCGCTCGCCGAAAGGAAAAACTTAGGGGGGAACATTAATATTTTGCATGCAAAATATTAATGTTCCCCCCTAAAACCCCAATTTGGGCACCTTTAGGTGCTTTTTTACATTGAAAACACCTTGTTGTGAAATTTGGGATGACTCATGTTTTTATTTGATTTTTAAGAGGAAATAAAATAGTACTTACCTTTTCAAAAGCTTAGTAGCTCTATATTTCAACTACATATTATAAACCCCTCCATTGATGTCAAGAGTAGCACCAGTAATAAATCCGTCATATTCAGAGGCTAAATATAAAACAGCTCGTGCAACATCCGCAGAGTTCCCTGCACGTTGGATTGGAATGCCAGCCGTTGTTGCTGCCGCTGATTCTTTGGTTGTATGTGTATTGTGAAAGGAAGTACCGAGGATAAGACCTGGAGCAACAGCATTAACTCGAGTACCTTGAGGACCATATTCAGTCGCTAGTGCTCTTGTAAATGTTAGGATTGCGCCTTTGCTCGTCGCATAAGCCAATGAGCCTGGATGCCCGCCTTTACGACCAGCCAATGATGCCAAATTAACAATACTACTGTTATCATTTTTTGCAAGATAAGGTCCTGCCGCTCGTGTCACAAACATCATGGATGTGAGGTTAATGCCCATAACTTTGTGCCAGAAGTCTGTCTGCATTTCGCTTAATAAATTACGCGCGACAAGTGAACCTGCATTGTTAATCAATATATCCAAACCACCCAGTGATTCTACTGTTTTTTCGACCATTGCATTTGCATCGGCTTCTTTTGTTAAGTCACCTTGTATAATCACTGCTTTTTGTCCTTTGCTGCTTGCGTATTCCTTTAACTGTTGGGCAGTATCTGAACTGGAAAAATAGTGGATGGCAACATCTGCTCCATTATCAATAAAGTGTCTGGTGATTGATTCTCCAATTCCTTGAGCACCAGCAGTTATGAGAACTTTTTTGCCCGCTAATTTATTATTATGCATTCTGTTTTTAAATTGATTGAGTTGGTAATCGTAGTACAATACTACTTGTTAATATACGATTGACTTTGTGATATTATACAATTTAGAAAAATTCTTAAAGACTGTCAGGTTGTTACTGACCGTCCTTATACATTTTAGTGAAACGAAGGATGAAAAAGCGTTAAGAACAAAACCTTGTTTGACGACGTAGGAGGAGTTTTGGTTTTGTTTAGCTTTTTTATCCGTAGTGCAGCGTTAAAAAATGTATAAAGACTTGCCTTTTTTGATACTTTTTTTGGCAAGCAAAAAAGTATGGCAAAAATAGAAAATCATATTTCATCGCATAACATCAGGTAATTATATTTTGCAAATATAAGACCTATTACTCAAACCTACTCTGCCACTAAAACAGAATTTTTTCCAGTCCCAAATCTCCTCTCCTGAATAACATCATATTCCTTTACATAATCAGGATGTTCTGTCCCCATTATTCTATCCCAAATCCGGAAATACAAACCATAATTCCCCACAAATTTTTCGTGATGCAAATTATGATGTACAGAAGTATTTACAAATTCAAAAAAGATAGAATTTCTAAACCATTTGGGCGCAATTTCAAAGCCTAAATGTCCATACACATTGATAAATAGAGAAGACAAACCAAAGCCTAATAATGCAAGTGGATGCATCGGAATTAGGAAAATAATCAAGGGAACAATCAAAGCCTCTGTAAATCCTTCAATCGCATGAAAAGAGTAAGAAGTCCAAGGTGAAGGATTGATAGATTTGTGATGAATTAAATGAGCGTGTTTGTACAATTTTGGATGATGCATCGCTCGATGCATCCAATAAAAATAGCTGTCATGGACTACTAAGGCAATAACAACACTGGCAGGTATCCACCAAGTTGGGAATTCTGCCATGTCTCGATATATCGCAGCATATTCGCCAATTGGTGTGAAAATAGTTAGTACAACAACGACCCCAATAATGATAGAAGTCTGCATCGAATGCAAAATTTCACGTACAAAATCTTTTTTCTGCGCCCATTTACTCTGAATTTTATTAGCAGAAAAATATTCAGGAAAGAACTTATAGAAAATCAAGAATGCTCCGCCAGCAAAGAAGAAGTAGCGCAACATTTGAGTGATAGCTGGGAGAAAATACAAAAAGTAATCTTTCATGTTCTAATTTTGAATTACTGCAAAATTAATGCTCATTTTAATAAAATCTAATGTCTAACATCTCCTCTCCAAAGTCTAAAATAATCTCTACATTTGTTTCTACAATAAAAGAAATGTAGAATTCACAGCACAAAAATAGATAAATGCAGACGCTTAACATAGAATACAAAGAAAATTACGCTATCGTTCAAATGGATCATGGAAAAGTGAATGCCATTTCGACCGAATTGACCAATGATTTGCATGCTGCTTTTACAGATTTAGAGAAAAATGAGGCGGTCAAAGGGGTGATACTTATCGGCAGACCGCATTGCTTTAGTGCAGGTTTGGATATTGGTTCTATGATAGGAAATGGAATAGAAGGCGGTCGCGCATTTTGGAAGAGCTATTTGACTGCTATTCAAACTATGGTGCGCTTTCCAAAACCATTTATTTGTGGTATGACAGGCTATGCACCTGCAGGTGGAACAACGCTTGCCTTGTGTGCAGACTATCGTATCATGGGAAAAGGCGAAAAGCATATCACGGGCATGAATGAGTTTAAAAATTCTATGGTTATTCCAGAATTACTTGCTGACATTTATGCTTATCATTTGGGCGAAAAAGAAGCTTGGGAAGCCGTCCAAAATGTCAAAATGTACGACAGTGATGCGGCAGTAGAAGCAGGTCTTGCCAATGAAAGTGTTGAAGTGGAAGAAGTCGTACCATTAGCAGAAAAACGTATGCAACAGCGTTTGAGAGTGCCAAGTTCCGTATATGCGCAAACGAAGAGATATCTCCGAAAAGGCTTATTAAAATTGGTTGATAGAGATATGGATGAAATGCTAGAGGTGATTGTTGAGGATTTAAAATCTCCGCATACGCAGAAAATTGCGGCGATGTTTATGGCTAGTTTGAAGAGGAAGTAGTATATTGACGGACTTATTGTTTTTCATTGTACTAATTTTGGTTTTCAAAATTCTTATTCATTTGTTTTTGAATGATGTAATTATTTTGCTTAAAATAATTGGGGCTGCGCCTAATGAAATATCTTAAACGTAATAAATAAATCTTCGATGTTATAAAGATTATCGCAGTTACTTGTTCACATTTTTTTGCTGAATCTGATTTTTTAGAAAATATATTTATTGTTAATCAGGTGGTTATGATTTTATTTATTTTTTACTATTAATCCGAACATCTTATTAATACACTCGTTTTAGCATTGTTGGAAAAGTAATTCCATATTTTTATTAAGTAACCAAAAAAATGAAAGAAATGAAAAAATCAGAAGTAGTAGATATCTTAAATAATTTAATTGCTAAATGCTATGATGCCGAGGAGGGCTATATCTCCGTTGGAGAGAGTACAGAAAATCCTAGTTTGAAAACACTTTTATACGCACGTTCACAACAACGTTACGAGTTTGGACATGAGTTGAAAACAGAAATTGAGCGTTTGGGAGGGGAAGTCAATAAAGGAACTACAGCGCTTGCTGATGTTCACCGTGCATGGATTAGCCTAAAAACCGCAGTTAGTTCAAATGATGAAGTTGCAGCATTAGAAGAAGTGAAACGTGGAGAGGAATATGCCTTAGAAGAATATGATGCAGCGATTGAAAAATTAAGCGGGTTTGAGCAGTCATTTAAAGTCGTTAGTAGTCAGCGCGCAAAAATTGCCACTTCTTTAGCGGATACAAATGTACGTTTGAGTATGTACGAAAAAGTATAGAAG
>CAZQTE010000418.1:3439-5233 GCA_964595615.1 uncultured Saprospiraceae bacterium | reverse complement strand
TGTTTCGCTTTCTACAACGGAAGGAAATTCAGAGATTCGTTATACTACAAATGGCGATGACCCAACGGAAACTTCTACACTTTATACAGGTGAAATTACAGTTCCAAATACAACCGTTATCCGTGCGCGTACATTTAGTAATGATACAAATGTTTTGCCTGGTTTTATTGAAACAAATACTTATTTCATCAATGAAACCCATACTTTGAAGGTTATCTCGATAGCAGGAACAGAGGTTGACGATTTATTAAACGGGCAATTTGGAGATTTCCTTGGTAGTTTTGAGTTATTTGAAGACGACGGTACTTTATTGGATGAGGCAGTTGGTGAATATAACAAACACGGTAATGATTCTTGGGCATATGATCAACGTGGTATTGACTATATCACGCGTGACCAATATGGTTATAACGACGATATTGATGATGAAATTTTTGATATAAAAGAACGTAATGATTATCAGCGTTTAATCATTAAAGCGGCTGCAAATGACAACTATCCGTTTGAAAATGGCGCGCACATTCGTGATGCTTATGTGCATACTTTGTCGCAATTGGCGGATATGGAATTGGACGAAAGAACTTGGGAACCATGTATCATGTATATGAATGGAGAATATTGGGGAGTGTATGAGCTACGTGAAAAAGTAGATGACCATGATTATACAAAAGAGTATTACGACCAAGGTAAACAATGGATTGACTTTATCAAGACTTGGGGTGGTACTTGGGAAGAGTACGGTAGTTGGGATGATTGGTACACTTTGACAGCTTTTATCAATAACAATGATATGAGTGTGCAAGCCAACTATGATCAAGCAAAAGAAGGTTTGAATATGCTTTCTTTAGTGGATTATATGATTTTGAATACACATGTTGTTTGTGCCGATTGGTTAAATTGGAATACAGCATGGTGGCGAGGTAGAAAAGAAGACGGTGGTGCAAAAACTTGGCGTTATGCTTTGTGGGATATGGATGCCTCATTTGGACACTATATCAATTACACGGGAATTCCTGATACAGGACCTACAGCTGATCCTTGTGATAATGAAGATATTGGTTTTTCTGATTTTGAAGGACATGTAGCGCTGATTCAATCTTTGATGCAAAATGAAGAATTTCACTCTCTCTATGTCAATCGCTATGCAGATATGAACAACTCGTTTTTTACCTGTGATTATATGATTGATTTGTTGGATGAAATGATTGGACGTATAGAACCAGAAATGCCACGTCAGATAGAGCGTTGGGGTGGAACTATGGCTGGCTGGGAAGCTAGTGTGCAAGAGTTGCGAGACTTTATATTAACTCGCTGTACCTTGATAGATGATGGTATTGAAGATTGTTATGATGTAGAGGGACCTTATCCTGTGACTGTAATTGTTGAGCCAGCAGGTTCTCCAAATGGCGTCAAAGTAAATACTTTCATTCCAACTGAATATCCATTCATGGGTAACTATTTTGCAGGAACTACTTTGAATTTTGAAGCCGCGCCAGCAGAAGGTTGGATTTTTGACCATTGGGAAGTAGCTACTGCGACTTTTACTCCTGATGAATTTGCAAGTGCTATCCAGATGAGTATTGCTGAAGACGAAGAAATTGTAGCTTGGTTTGCACCTGAAGAACCTTGTGCTGCACCGACTAATTTTGAATATGATTCTGGTTTTACGAATACAACTTTAACTTGGACAGGTTTAGTTACGAGTTTGAGCTATGAGTTGAAATATCGTGAAATGGGTAGTACTGATGACTGGGAATTGGAAGTACTTATTGACCCAGAATACACAATTTTTGG
>CAZQTE010000418.1:1674-3339 GCA_964595615.1 uncultured Saprospiraceae bacterium | reverse complement strand
CAGAAAGTTTATCGTCAAAATTTAGTAAGCTTACAAACTGGACAAAATAGAATACCAGTTAAATTTGACAATGAATTACTAGGCGGAACTTACTTCGTCAAGTTAACAACAAATACTGATGATCTTATCCGTAAAGTTGTAAAGCAGTAGAAATGATGTAGCGCACTATCTAAAAATAGAGCTGCAAATACAAAAAGCGAAATATCTCGAATGGGTATTTCGCTTTTTGTATTTTTGTGCTTTAAATCACAAACAAAAGAACATGGACGGAACGAAACGTAGCAATATTCAAATCGATGCCGAAGTCGAAATAGTACAAAAAAATCATCAACGCACAGGTGAACTAACTTATGGTTATGTCAAGCGTATTTTGACCAAATCATCCAATCATCCACATGGTATCAAAGTCCAATTAGTTACAGGAGAGGTGGGACGTGTAAAGAATATATTAGCCGAAGAATGAAAGTAGCTAAACACATCCTTCCTGTCATTGTTATTGCTCAATTTTGCTGCACATCTCTCTGGTTTGCAAGTAATTGTGTCATGAACGAATTGGCGGCAGCCTTTCAATTTGAGAGTAGCGCATTGAGTGATTTGACCTCCGCGGTACAGTTTGGATTTATTGCTGGAACTTTGGTTTTTGCTTTATTGACGATAGCCGACCGTTTTTCACCTTCTTTGGTTTTTTTATTGAGCGCACTAGCGGGGGCGGCTCTTAATTTATGTACTATTCTTGAGGGTAATACTTTAATGAGTTTACTTTTTCTAAGATTTGGAATGGGATTTTTCTTAGCAGGTATCTATCCTGTGGGTATGAAAATCGCTTCTGATTATTTTGATAAAGGCTTGGGTAAATCTTTAGGTTTTTTAGTTGGCGCTTTGGTTGTTGGAACAGCATTACCGCATTTAATTAAAGGTTCTTTTGAAGAACTACCTTGGCGAATAATTTTAATTTCTATCTCCATTTTAGCCACATTTGGAGGCGCGTTAATCTACTTCTTTGTGCCGAATGGTCCTTATCGAAAATCTGGACAAAAAACAGAACTGACCGCCATTTTTACTGTCTTCAAAAATCGTAAATTTAGAGCAGCAGCTTTTGGTTATTTTGGACACATGTGGGAACTTTATGCATTCTGGGCATTTGTGCCAGTGATGTTGGCTTATTATCTAAACTTGCATCCTGATGAGAGTTTCAATGTTTCCCAATTATCCTTTATAATCATAGGGATTGGCGGTATTTCTTGTGCTGTTGGCGGATACATTTCTGCCCATTTAGGAACTCGAAAAACTGCAGCAATTGCCTTGTTTTTATCAGGTTTGTCTTGCTTTTTATCGCCTTTTTTCTTCTTTCAAAATTCTACATTAATCTTTTTACTTTTTATGATTTTTTGGGGAATAATGGTGGTTGCAGATTCTCCTTTATTTTCAACTTTAGTTGCCCAAAATGCACCTGCCGAAGCTCGCGGAACAGCACTTACGATTGTAAATTGTTTGGGGTTTGCGATTACGATTTTTAGTATTCAATTGGTGGCTTACTTAGGCGAGAATTGGAATTTTGAATATGCTTATGTAATTTTAGGAATTGGGGCAGTTTTTGGATTGCTGGGGTTATTTTCTACTTCATTTGAAGAAGTTTAGAATCTACATGATGAAAGGTTTCAATGC
>CAZQTE010000418.1:0-1574 GCA_964595615.1 uncultured Saprospiraceae bacterium | reverse complement strand
AATGCAGAGGGAAAAATATTACTCTTTTACTTTTATAGAGTCGCAGCGTGCAAGTATAAACAGCCTGACTCCTCGCCCCTGACTCCTAAAAAAACAATATGACAAAAGAAGAAACTTTATTTAATGAAATCGGAACGAATATTCCCGAGTCAATAAAAGGGAAGTTATTCGTTTTTTCTTACCTTCACCCAAACGAAAATTACACATACAAATGCAAAAAATACCCATTCGAGTTGTTGAACTGTTCGCTGGTGTCGGCGGATTTCGCTTAGGCTTAGAAGGCTGGCAAGCTAAGTCTGCTTCTTCTAGTTATACCAAAAAATACGACTCTCCTTACCAAACTATCTGGTCAAATCAATTCGAACCAAAGACAAAAGCACAACATGCCTCTTGGGTTTACGAAAATCGTTGGGGGAGTGAAGGGCACAGCAATGAGGATATTGCCGAAGTGGATGTTGCTGATATTCCTGACCACGATTTGTTAGTGGGAGGTTTTCCTTGCCAAGACTATTCTGTTGCTACTACACTCAAAAATGCCAAAGGACTCATTGGTAAAAAAGGCGTTTTGTGGTGGTCTATTCACAAAATACTTAGCGAAAAAAAGAACAAACCAAAGTACCTCATTTTAGAAAATGTAGATAGACTTTTGATGTCTCCTTCCAAACAACGGGGGCGTGATTTTGCTATTATCCTGCAAAGTTTAAACCAACTAGGATATGCAGTCGAATGGCGTGTTATCAATGCTGCGGAATTTGGAATGCCACAACGTAGACGGCGTATTTTCATTTTAGCTTACCTAAAAGGAACAAATATTTATCAGGATTTAGTACAGGAAAAAGCGGAACATTGGATAGGAAGTAAAGGTCTTTTAGCAGAAGCATTTCCTCCGACGGACTTGGGTGAAAGTCCAATGAAAATAAGCTTTTCAGGAGATATTACAGAGATTTCGTCTAATTTCAATACGAGTGCTAATAAACGCGTTTTCCTTAATGGAGGAGTGATGATAAATGGCGAAGTTACGAGTATGAAAATGGGTTCGGCTTACGAAGGTGATTTTACTTTGCTAAGAGATATTTTACAAAAAGAAGAAGTCGATGAGGAGTTTAAAATCACGGCTGAAGAACTTCCGCGTTGGCAATATTTTAAAGGAGCGAAGAAAGAAGTACGGACAAATGCTTCTGGATTTACTTACAATTATAGTGAAGGGAAAATGGGTTTCCCTGATGCGCTAGACAAGGCTTCGCGTACGATAATCACAGGAGAAGGAGGGAAGGCTGCTTCTCGTTTTAAACACGTGATTAAGACGCCAAGTGGACATCGTCGATTGACTCCTCTTGAGTTGGAACGCCTGAATATGTTTCCTGATAATCACACGAAATTAGAGAAGATTTCAAATACCAAGCGCGCCTTTTTTATGGGAAATGCTTTGGTTGTGGGTGTGGTAGAGCAGATTGGACGAGTGTTGAGTGCGCGGATTGGGGCGTAAAAAGAAAAGCCCGAACTTTCCATTGAAAGTTCGGGCTTTTTGTTTGCTCGGCATGCAACCAGACTCCGACGAGTTGGAAGAAACTCTG
>CAZQTE010000417.1:0-5238 GCA_964595615.1 uncultured Saprospiraceae bacterium | reverse complement strand
AATCAACTAATCAACACAATCAACTAAATCACTTCTTTATTTCCGTATCCTCAAATTCCATTATCCAATCAGAATGCTCAAAATACGACCATTCTATTTTTGCTAAATCCACCTTTTCATCCACATAAGTTTGGTAGTCTCTTCCGTTTAATTTAGATTTAATTTTCGCGTAAACCTCTATGTTTTTTGCACCTGTTGCTTCATATTTATCGCGCAGAAAATGGGCAAATTGCAAAATCATATCTGGATGTGTGCGCATTTTACGCGCTTGTTTTTTACTCAAAAATTCACTGGGATTTATACGCCTTTCTTTTTCCCAATCAGAACTTTTAATGATAAAGGTTCCATAAGCAACTTTTTGACGTAACATCATCCGCCAAGAATAACGGTGTCCCTCTTCCGTCCAAGCTGTCGGACCAGGATAAAGATGTTGACGTAAAGGCAATGTGCAATGAATAAGAATGAGAAGTCCAATGGCTACTAAAATTGCTTTCTTTTTGAAACTTGAAATGGGAGAGAAAACACGATTTTCTGAAGAAAAAATTTCTCCCCAAGTTTCTTGCTTTACATTTTTACTGGTTGATATTTTCTCTTGCCACCAAATCTGAATTCTCTTGACTACTTTCAATTTATTCCCCAACCAATCTATCCATAAATGTGGACGCATTGGCGGAAAAAATAAAAGTGTTAATCCAATCGACAACCAAGGAAAAATTCCAATTTTAAAAAGAATGGTATTAATGATATGAAAAGAAAGTATGAAGAATAAGGCAATCAGCCGCGTCCGACGAAAGAATAAGAAAAAGACAATTAATAAATCTAAGAGCATTCCCGACCAAGCCATCACAAAAGCAGTAATTTCTTGTTGCCACAACCAACCTAAAATTGGCATTTCAGACTTATATCCAATCCACATTTGCAAAGGCATTGCTTCTAATAACCAATCAGAATTTATCTTCGCCAATCCACCAAAAAAGTAGACTACAGCCATCAAAAATTGCAGAATGAAAATATTATAATAAGGAATTGTCCGTCGATGCAAAGAAGTATCAAGCGCAACATCTTTCGAAAAATCACGATTAGCAGGTAAGAAAATCATGACAAAACTCAACCAACAGAACAAATAACCATGATTGAGATAATGTGTTTTTTCCAACAAGAAAACATAAGTAAAACCAAAAAATAGAGCAATCGCACTCGCCCGATATTTATAACCAATCGCAATTAAAACCGCCGCAGACAATAAAAGTAGGAAAAAAATCGACATAAATGGCTCGGGTAAAGGTTGCACCCATTCAAAGCCATAATACTTAAATTGAAACTTGTGAGGATTAAAATCCCCTTCCCAAAGATGATAATAAGTCCACAAGCCCATTATGTCCGCAAAGGCAAGGATACCAAAAAGGACACGAAAAAAGACCAAAGAAGCAATATCTATCTCAGTAAAAAGACGTTTTATCATAGAAAAATGGTAGTTTTTACAATTCTCGTCGAAAGATAGCAATCTTTGTCGAAACTCCTTTTTTACTTTTCAGAAAGTCCGTACCTATGTGACTCGAACGAATGAGGAATAGCTATGACGGAAAATATTAAGATAGGCGATGAAATAGTTTTGCAGAGGATAAAAGTATCTGAGCAAAAGACTCTTTTTGCTTTGATGCAAAAAATCTATACGCCCGTTTATCAGCATCTTTGGCCAGATAATGGCGCTTGGTATTTGAATAAGATTTATGGAGTAGAGAACTTTAAAAAAGATATTTCAGACCCTGCTGGAAAATATTTTTTCATCATTTTGGAAGGAGAAAAAGTCGGTATTCTATTTTTGCAATACGATAAACGATTGAAAGATTTTCCAGAGAAGAAAGCTTTGAAACTGAGTAAAATCTACCTTGACCCCGCGACTCATGGCAAAGGTATGGGTAAGAAAATAGTCCACTGGATTGAGGAGGAAGCGCATCGCACTCAATGCGAAATTATCTGGTTAGAAGCAATGGATACGCAAGAACAAGCGATTAAATTTTACGAAAAATGTGGTTTTAAAATCACAGAAAAGTTTCGGTTGGAGATAGAAATGATGTACCCACATATGAAAGGCATGTACACGATGACCAAAGAACTAAAAACGAGTTAAATGGCACAGGCAACTAAAAAATTCGGAACAGCACCAGTTTTCTTTACTGCAATATCGACGATATTGGGGGCAGTTCTATTTTTGCGTTTTGGCTTTGCCGTGGGGACGGTTGGTTTTATGGGGACGGTGGCGATTATTTTGATTGGTCACATCGTTACTGTGCCGACAGCGATGTCTATTGCGGAGATTGCGACTAATCAAAAAGTAGAAGGAGGAGGAGAATATTTTATTATTTCGCGTTCCTTTGGTTTGGTGATTGGGTCTTCGATTGGTTTGGCATTATATATCTCTCAGGCGATTTCTGTAGCCTTTTATATTATCGCCTTTGCGGAGGCATTTAGCTCTTTTTTTGATTGGCTTTCCTCCAATTATTCCTTACATCCCACCTTACAATGGTTAGTTGAAAAGAAACAAACCGTTAGTATTCCTGCTTTAGTTTTATTGACAGTTATCGTTTTGACGAAAGGTGCAGATTTGGGAGTGAAAGCTTTGTATGTCGTTGTATTCACCCTCTTCGTTTCGATTGTTGCTTTCTTTTCAGGAACAACAGATTATTCTCAGACGCATGAATTTGATTACTTTTCCACGGTTTTTAATGATACGACAGCAACTGAAACAGTTGCAGAATTACCAAATCCTATCCTCTCGGATAGTAGTATATTGGAATTTGATGAACCCATTTTAAATCCTCAAACTTCATCCCCAACGCCTTCTGACCCAACAGTACCTGCGGCGATTAGTTTCTTTACCGTCTTCGCCATTATTTTCCCTGCCTTTACGGGCATGACTGCGGGAGTTGGACTATCTGGAGATTTAGAAAAACCGAGTCGCTCCATACCTTTAGGAACGCTTGCAGGGACATTGACGGGAATGGTAGTTTATCTTTTGATTGCTTGGAAATTATCCGTTTCGGCGAGTCCAGCGGATTTAGCAAATACAGATAGCTTGGTCATGGGGCAAATCGCGATACAAGGTTGGTGGTTGATTCCTTTGGGATTAGCAGCTGCGACAATATCTTCTGCCTTAGGCTCTATCATGGTCGCGCCGCGTACTTTGCAAGCCATTGCGCGTGACGGTATTTTACCATCTACCAAAGCAAATTATTTTCTTTCACGCGGAAAAGGAAAGGCAGACGAACCTTATAACGCAACTTTAATCACGGTTGGAATTGCCTTGATTTTCGTTTTAATGGGCGGATTAAACGCCGTGGCAGAGATTATCTCTATGTTTTTCATGGTAACTTATGGTTCTTTGAATCTCATTTCCTTTATGCAGCACTTTGCCGCAGACCCGTCTTATCGACCGACTTTCCGTTCTAAATGGTGGATTTCCTTATCGGGTGCGATTGCTTGTTTTGGATTGATGTTTTTTATGAATCCTGGTTATGCTGTTGGGGCATTATCTTTAATGGTTATTTTTTACGTTGTCATTAATTATTACAATCCTGACAAAAGAAATATTGCTGTGATTTTCCAAGGCGTTATTTTTCAAGTGAGTCGTCGTTTGCAAGTATTTTTACAAAAAGCAGAGAAAGAAAAATCAGGAAATTGGCGTCCAAGTGCTGTTTGTATTTCTGAAAATTCCTTTGAGCGTTTGGCTGCATTTGACCTTTTGCGGTGGATTTCACAACGCTACGGCTTTGGAACTTACATTCACAAAATAAGCGGCTATCTTTCCAAATCTACAAATGAAGAAGCGCGTTCCTCAAAAGAACGCCTCATCAAAATGGCGGAAGCAGCAGGTTCAAATATTTATATAGATACTCTAATCAGTCCATCCTATACTTCTGCGATTGCGCAGACGATTCAATTGCCTGGTATATCAGGTACGGACAATAATCTTTTGCTTTTAGAATATTCAAAAAACAAAGGAGATAATTTACAAGATATTGTTGATAATTTTGGCTTAATCAAGTCCGTAGAATTTGACTCTTTAATATTAGGAAGTTCAGAACGCGGCTTTGGCTTGAAGAAAGAAATTCATGTTTGGATTACCTCTGACAACTATGATAATGCCAATTTGATGATACTTTTGGCTTATATTATTTCGGGTCATACAGACTGGCAAGGCGGGCATATCAAAATTTTTGCGCTCTATCCTGATGACACTTGTGATGACGAACGCATTAGACTATTCAAACTCATTGACGACGGTCGTTTGCCGATTTCAAAGAATAATATTCAGGTCATTGCCCGTAAACATGATATGGATAAAAGAACAGTTATTGCTGATAAATCACAGGACGCAGATTTGACGATTATTGGTTTTCATGGTGAGGCTTTGAAGCATTCAGGTATTAGTCTTTTTGAAGGTTATGATACGATTGGGAATACTGTTTTTGTGAGTTCGGCGAGTAGTAAGGTTATTGAGTAAAAACTTCAAGAATAATTTGGCGAAAGAATGAACTTCTTCCGCCTAATCGTTGAACTGCTGTTTGATTTTTATGATACTTTTTTGAAAAGTCGATAACGAAGAGTCAAGTCTAATCTCTGAAATTGTACATCTTTATTTGGACTAAATTGTATGTCTGGAACTTCTTCTACCGTAAACTGTCTTAGATAAGAAGCGTTTAATGCAAACCTTTTAGAAAAAGGAATTTGAAAACCAAGAATGGCACTTGCCCCAATAGTTGAACTTGAAACTCCAAATCCTGTAAGCCTATTTTCGGGAGCGTCAACAGGTATGCTAATGTATTGATAATCTTTAAAATATGGTTCTATACCAATAAACGGTCTAAAACCTTCTCCATTTAAACCAAGTGTAAGAGGCAAACTAAATATATGGCAAGCATAATCTGTTTTAGCAGCTTCGATAGTTGTTGTAGGTGTGTTATTTACGCCTATCGGTAGTAGAGGAGGAAATTCTAAAACAGAAATGGAAACACTATCTATGGAATTAAATTTCGTTCGATTTAAATAGCTGTAGTTTAGTTTGATATCATAGAAAAGTTTATTCTTCGCAAAAGGTTTTTGATAAGAAACTCCTAAATGCACGCTCGGAACAAAGTTCGTATTCTCTTCATCTGCCACCAATAAATTATAGATACCACTACCAAGATAAACACCCACATCATTTTGCGCTAACACCATATTCTGAAAAGCAAAAAG
>CAZQTE010000416.1:0-5243 GCA_964595615.1 uncultured Saprospiraceae bacterium | reverse complement strand
TCATAGAGATATTTTAGGTCTTTTTACAAACCCGCTACAGAAGGTTTGCGTTCAAGTTTATCCGTATGGACAGCGCGCAATATCGTAGTAAGTGCCTTACATCACGGCGTATTGCGCGCTATTTATTGTACACAGTTTTCTTTTTTCTTACGGTATTCCCCAAATAATTTTAAAGTTATCTTTTTCAAAATCATTATAGACTTCAAATTCATCATCTCGAATATTTATTATCGGAGCTAAAATATTTTTTCCTCTCCTATTTTGATTAACGAGAAAAAATGTGTTACCAATTTTCAATATATTAATCTTAGAAAATTCATATTTACTCAAATCCTCTACATCTTGTATTTTATTTGTACAGTAATATTCTCCTTTTTCAGTTATTACAACATGCCATTCGACATCTTCTTCACCTATCTTATCTAATAATTCTCTTCTACATGATAATTGTGTAGGAGTCACTTTCTTTAAGCTTTCTGTATTATGGTTTTCTTCGATACTGTTTTTGATTTGAAGAATTTTTGACTCGTCTAACAATTTTACTTTTCCCAAAATTGATTTTGAATCATTTATGATTTTATTTCTCTTGATTGTGTAAGTTGAATCAACAACCTTATTTGAATCATAAAAATAAATTTTTTCACCTCTAACTTCTATCATTTGGTGGTCAGCAATATTTTCATTTTTCAATTCTCCCAACCATAATCCACTATATTTATCAATTGGTTTCATTGCTTTACATGATGCGAGAAAGACAAACAATATTAATAATTTGTTTATAGAAAATTTCCTTTTTAAGCTTTTCGCTTTAATCATTTTTATTCGTTATCAGTTTATTTTTTGTTCTAATTGTGTGCAATGTGTATACATACACTCTCCTCAAAAAAAAGCACAATCATCACACAAGTCTCTATTTATCAATCAATTACGTCCAATAACCGCCAACCAAACGACTATAAAGGTAAATAAAGGCTTAAAACACCCAAAAATAAAAAAATTATACCTCATCCCATAATTAGTAATAATCTAAAAGCTTGAAACAAACTAAATCTTATACCTTTGCGTTATTGAAAGACAGAAAACAAACTTAAATCACACTCGACTCATGCCATTTATTCAAAAAAGTACTTATCAGCCTCCGCTGTTATTTAAAAATTCCTACGTCAATACCATTTATCCAGCTGTATTCCGCAAATTTTCGGAGTTTCAATATGTCAGAGAACGCATTGATACTTTAGATGATGATTTCTTAGATTTAGATTGGTCACAGGTCGGCAGTCGCAATTTAGTGATTGTGCTACATGGCTTAGAAGGAAGCTCAGAGAGTCAATACGCACGCGGGATTGCACGTTATTTTAATGAACAAAAGTGGGATGCTTTGGCTATTAATCATCGCGGTTGTAGTGGTGAAAATAATCGCCAAGCACACTCCTATCACATGGGTAAAACTGATGACATTGGGTATATTGTAGAGTATGTAGATGCTAATTATGATTATGATAGTATTGTTTTAGTCGGATTTAGTTTAGGTGGAAATGTGACCCTTAAATATGTGGGAGAACATGGAGAGAATTTGCCAGATATAGTAAAAGCGGCGGCTGCATTCTCTGTTCCTATTGAAATTCCGACGGCGAATAAAGAGATAAGTCGCCCAAAGAATGCCATGTACATGAAGCGTTTTATAACATCTATGAATGCTAAAGCACAGGAGAAAATGAGAAGAAAGGATGTTGATTTTCCTGTGTTTGAGAAGTTCAATCCTAAGAATTTCAACGAATTTGATGAGATGATAACTGCACCTGTTCATGGTTTTAGTAGTGCGCAGGAATATTGGGAAAAGAATAGTAGTTTGCAGTTTATTCCCAATATCAAAATTCCAACCTTATTAGTTAATGCACAAGACGATACTTTTTTATCAAAAGAATGTTACCCTGTAGAATTAGCAGCAGCACATCCATATTTTCACTTTGAAATGCCAAAATATGGCGGACATTGTGGATTTTATGAGAGAGATAAAGAAGGCTTTGTTTGGTTTGAAAAACGGGCTTTTGAGTTTGTGAAAAAAGTTGTTTTGCTTGAAAAGTCTTAACGCTTTTTCCAGAAAGTAGATATAGACAAAGCCCTCTGACCAGTTTGAGTCAGAGGGCTTTTGTCACTAGGTAACGACGAAATAATAAGTCCGTCAAGTTGGACAGTGTATAATTTTTCTCATTTTTGGCTTCAAAGCGCGATAATTGTTAATACTTTAAGCGATTTGAAGTGAAAAATGAGGAAAATTTGACCTGTCCAGATGACGGACTTATTGTTTTGTCGTTACTAGGTAGGACAAGCGTATTACCTTGTCACCATTAACTTCATAGCCTGTACGCCATTACCAGCACGCACACGCACAATGTACTGTCCTGCATCCAAATCTGTAAATTCAAACTGCTGCTGACCAGCATTCATCTGACCACTAAAAGCGATGCCCAACCAACGACCTGTCACATCGTACAATTCAATATAGACCTCCTCCGCATCAGTCAAACTATAAGATAAAGTAGCCGAACCTGCCGAAGGGTTAGGCGAAATATTCATTGCAAAATCAGCATTAACAACTTTATCAAGTCCAGTCGAAGTATCAATAAAACCACCAAATGGTTCTCCTAATGGCTGTGTCGTATAGAGGCGATATTCACCAGGTTGAAAATCAAAACTCATTTCTACATCTTCCACATCTATCTCATTTCCTGAGAAGTATTCATACCATGTGCCCGTTCCGTAAAAATCTGCAGTTAATTCACGCGGAGTCACTGCAAAGTTTCCTAGAATAACCACATCCATATCATCTCCATCAATGCCAATACGCTTACGCACACTGCTGTTATTTGGATATTCTGCTTCACCTTCATTGAATACATCATGATTCATACGAAGATTAATTAAAGAACGCGTTACATCGTATAGACGACGGCGCGGTTCCTCTTCATAATAGTTCCAGCGAACAGGTTTTGCGCCCGTACGTCCATTGAAATTGATAGAAATATCATAACCTAATTCTCCAAATTGCCATAACATTTTAGGTCCTTGGATTGGATAAAAGAAGGTACTCACCAACTCTTGGCGACGCAGAGATGTTCCAATAGCCGTAATGTAATAGTTATTAGCCGCACTGGAAGCTCCTTCTTCTAGATTGTTATACATTAAGCGTTCCTCATCATGGCTTTCCATATAGCCTACCAATCGAGGTTCTGAAAATCCACGAGATAGATGCGTGACACCATAGATATTATTGCCTGATTTCCCCATAGAGGCTTGATTATAATTGTGGTTCATATTTCCCCAAGTCATCATGCCATTGCCGTAGGCAGTCAACTCTTGTTCTTCGGTATTTTGCGCAAAATGCTCTAAGATTACATAAAAATCTTCGCCACCTGTCGCCCAGCATTGGTCAGCATAATCTTCTAAAATGGAAATACGACTTGCATCATAATTACCCCATGTTCCTACATTATCAGGATTATTTGTTTGTGTTAAACCCTTCGACAAATCAAATCGGAAGCCGTCCAAACGAAATTCTTCCATCCAATAATCCATAATATTTTTAACATATTCGCGAGTCGCAGGGCTTTCATGATTCATGTCATATCCAACATTAAATGGGTGTTTTGCATCTCGATTAAAGTAAGGATTATCGTTAGTAGGTTTGCCGTCAAACCACATCTGCACAAAAGGATTTTGGCCGAAAGCATGGTTATAAACAACATCGACAATCACCGCTATTCCACGCGCATGACAAGCATCGATTAAGCGTTTAAACTCATTCGGTGGACCATAATATTTATCTAATGCTTTGTGATAAGAAGGATTGTAACCCCATGAGTCATTATTTTCAAATTCGTTGATTGGCATTAATTCAATCGCATTAATGCCTAATCTGTCTAAATAATCTAAAGTATCAATCAGTGTCGTATAATTGCGTGCAGACAAAAAATCACGCACTAATAATTCATAAATAACTAAGTCTTTTTGTGCAGGACGTTCAAAATCCGTCACTTGCCAATCATAAGCCTCTGGCGCAGTCTGCAACCAAGTTACATGACCATTCATTTGCTCAGGATAATCAGGCAAATTAGGGAAGGTTTCTTCTGAAATAGAGCCGTCATTTTGTGGGTCAAGAATGAGAGTACTTAAGGGATCAGCATAAGTATCTGTTCCGTCAACGAGATACTGGTAAAAGTAATTTACATCAGGAGAAAGTCCCGTTAAGTTTAACCAAAAATATTCTCCATCAGCAGTTCTATTCATCTGATAATCAGTAGATAAAGCATAATCAGAGAATGTTCCAAAGGCAAAAACATTGTCCTTGCCTGGCGCCCGTAAAACTAAGGTAACTTCAGTTTCACTGATGATATTGATACCGACCTTCGTTCCCTCTGGCAAATCGGCAATATTAGTTGCATTTGGCACTACATAAGAAAAGCTTTCAGTCAAGGTTTCGCCATTTGCAGTTGCTTCAATATTGACAGTATGATTGCCCGTTTCATCTACAAATACATCATAATCTAAGAGATTGCCAGTGATTGATGTCAATTCAATACCGTCGCGAGATATTGTAATTTCTGCATCTTCAGAAGTCGCATATCTAACATTGATTTCTTCATTCAATTCTGTTACAACAGAGTTTGACTCTGGAGACAATAAAATTGAAGAAAATGGTAAATCATCAGGATAAACAGGATAATAAATATCTGTTCCCCCATCTCCTTTTCCTTCTAGAGAACCGTCTCCATTTCTAAAAACAAAAGCCAATTCTAAAACCTCTTCATCCGCATCAATTCCATAAAAATCCGCAATCGAAGGCTCGATAACATAAGTATAAAGATTTGGCGAACCAGGCACAGGGTCTAATTTCCATGCATCATTAGCAACTCCCCAAGTCATATTAACATGCTTCCAATCAGATGCAGAAGTACTTTCATTAGTAATAACACCTGTGTGAATGTAGACATCACAGGCACAATCCATAAGTCCACCAGTTCCTTTTGATGCGTCAAAATAGACCGTCACTTCGTTAGATTCTTTTGGAAAAACGGGCTCAGTATATACAACTTGCGCATTAATGGTCTGAAAACAAAACAAGACAAAAATTAAAAGAGTAAAAATACGTTGTAACATAAGGTGATATTTTTGGTTAGATATATAAACGATTAAAAGAGGTCAGGATTACACGAAGGTAGGAAATATTACTCTTTTCGATAAAA
>CAZQTE010000415.1:0-5265 GCA_964595615.1 uncultured Saprospiraceae bacterium | reverse complement strand
TTCCTACAAATTTTCAAAGAACACTTCCTGATTTATTGTTGGGTGGTTACAAAATATATATATAGTCCACCAATAATTTTTTCATGTATTGTCTTATATAAATTGATATCACTTTCATTTTTAAATTTCATTGTTACTTCAAAAACATAGTTTTTGTATTCAAACAAATAGCTATGAAAGAAACTTTTGCCTTCCTTTCCGTCTGTCGCTAGAGTTATATCAAATAAACCATTTTTATTCCTCTCCCCATTGAAGTTAGACCAAAATAATTTTTCTTCAGTATCATTTCTCATTACTGACATGAAATAATCAACATATTGATTTAAATTTAGATCGTGTAATTTTCGGTCATGAGCAACAATTATGAAAAATCCATCTTCATTATCTATTTTAGCGTAAAGAAGACTTTTATCACGCTCCTCAATTTTCCAATTATTCGGAATACTTAATTGAATTTGGTTTAGAGAGTCTTCAATAATATGCCAAGTTCTTTCATACATTCTTTCATTTTCTGAAAATTCAACTAATCCCAGCAATTGCTTCTTTTTCTTCACATCTTTTGCTTCTACCTCTGATAATGCTAAATACTGAGTATCCGTTAAAAGTAAAATATCTTTGTTACTTTCAACTGTGGAAATATCACAGGATGCAAACAAAAACAAAGTATAAAATATAATATAAAAGCGCATGATTTTATTTTCAGAAGAGACACATTTGAATTAAAAAACTACCGTTGTGTTCGAAGTTATGGAAAATCATATAAGCTTTACTGCGGTAATACTACATCACAACAATTATTAATCGAATAAAAAGACCCAACAACAACAGTTGCACTCTAAAGATGAGAGTGCGTAACATCAATTACTCCGATTTCTTTTCCAGACCAACCAAATAATAAAAACTATTATCAAAATTGATAAATAAAGTAGAAATACTTCATCTACAACGATATAAGTAAAGTCAGCTCCTAAAATCATTTGAATCCTCCTTTGAATTATCAACTAATTATTAATATGACTACCGCCCCGACACCATTACCATCCTCCCCAAATCCTCATTAAACTCCTCCGCAGCCAACAATTCCTCATTGCTTATATGAAAACGGAAACGCCAATAATGCTGCGGATTAGCAGGAACATTAATGCGTTCTTCTTCTGGATTTTCACGGCGCAAACTTGGACTAATCGCCAAAATATCTTGCAATGGGAAAACGACCCACATACTTTTCCAACTCAGGTGTTGTTGCAGTATTTGTTTCGCAATATCTGGCGTACACTCATCTGGTGCTGCTGTTCTATAATTATGTAACTCTCTGTTATAGAAACGATTACGTTCGTCTATTTTCATTTCTTCCCACCACAATCTAATCGGCGACATATCATGTGTCGATGGACTTGCTACAGACAAATAGGGAATATCTTGTTCCTGCAAAAATTCAGTTTCAGGATTTTTAGACATCCGTTGTATCTCCAAAGTCAAAATACTCAAATCATCCATGACGCCAGGTACACATGCTGGCACCATTCCCAAATCTTCCCCACAAATCAACATATTCGTTGCTTCCTTAATCGCGGGTAATTTTGACATAGCAGAATCCTTCCAAAACTCCTCTTGTCTATGATAGAAATAATCATTGTAAAGCGCCTCAATACGCGAGCGAATATCTGCTGGCAATTCTTTAAATGAAGAGGTTTGATTAAGGTCAATACGTGGATGAAATTTACTTTTTCTAGAGCCTTCTACAGCGAAAAACAAGACATTTGAATGCAATGTATACAAGCCCTTTTCAAATTCTTTATATTCTTGATTTGATTGGATAAAAGCCTCAACTTTGCGCTGGTTTGAAAATTTATTCTTAAATTTTAAACGCCCCTTTTTGTCTTTATCTAGGAAAATCTCCTCTACAGTATCTGCCTCTTTTCCGAAAAATTCAACTAATATTTCCTCCGTGATATATGCTTGACAATAACGCTCAAAATCGAACACAATACCGCGTTCCTTAAACTCTTTACGCGCGATTGGAATGGCAGGATTAAAGAAACCAAAACTACCTTCTACTTGCTCTAACGGAATTTGCCAAATGCGAAAAAAACCCAAAATATGGTCAATCCGAAAGGCATCAAAATAGCGAGATAACTGCGTAAAACGGTTTTTCCACCATTGGAAACCGTCCTTTGCCATTTCTGCCCAATTGTAAGTTGGGAAGCCCCAATTTTGTCCAATCTCAGAGAATGGGTCTGGTGGTGCACCTGATTGACCGTCCATATTGTATAGTTCTGGCTGTGTCCATGCATCTGCGGAGTAGCGATAAATTCCAATCGGAATATCTCCTTTCAAAATGATGCCTTTTCCACGTGCATAATCGCCCGCCGCAGCTAACTGACGGTCTAAATGGTATTGAATAAAATACCAAAATGCAAGTTCGTCAAATTCCTTTGCTTTGGGATTTGTTAGTTTTTTCAAACTGGCAGAGGTGAATTTATTATGACTAGACCACTGATTAAAATCAGCCGTTTTATTCTTATCTCGCAAGTAACAGAATGCCGCATAAGCAGGCAACCAATGCTCATTTTCGGCTAAAAAGGTCTTGAACTCCGCACTTTTCAGCATCGTATCTTTCTGCTCCGCATAAATCAAGCGCGCTTGCTCCAATTTAAATTGCATCACCGCCTCATAGTCTTCTTCTGGCAGGGCATTCAGGCTCTTTTGCACCTTCTTATAATTCGCTTGATTAATAGCTTTCTTAAATCCCTCGATTGCTTCCAAACTCAAATACTGCGGATGTAAAGCAAAAACCGAAATCGCTCCATAAGGATAGGAATCCGTCCAACGTCCTGTTGCATTCGTATCATTTACAGGTAGAATTTGCACCATTTTCAGACCAATCTTATCAGCCCAATCAATCAAACCATGTAAGTCCGTAAATTCCCCAACACCGCAGCTTTTCTCACTACGCAAAGAAAAGACTGGAACAGCCACTCCACTCCCCTTCCAATATCCCGCGGGATTACGATAAATGTTATCTGTTTGGATAATTTTTTCGTCCTTAGCAGGTAATACTAAAGACCTAATTGAGCGATTGTCTACTGCTTCCAGACTAATCAACCTCTTCGCATCATTATCGTAAATGCCGTACTTATACTCTATAGTTTGCTGATTATCAACGGATAACTCTCCTGTTGACCAAATAGGATATTCGCTATTTTCTAGAAAAAGAGGCTTTCCCATATTCCAAAGCCCGAGCGCGGGAATGTTACCTACAATAACAATTTGCTCGTTTGACTTTATGCGCGGGGCATATATCCGAAAGACAATTTTTCCTTGTTTTGCAGTTTTCTTAAGCTTGCTTGCCGTCTTCTTTTCTTGCTTAAAAATGGCATTGGTGAAGGCAGAGGTATACAAAGAATTTTCAGGGCTTTTATCACTACGCCAACTATCATAAAGCGTAATAGATTTAGCTTTTTCTTTTGTTAAATCAACACTTCTCTCCTCTCCCCAATCCTTATCTAAAACTTCCTTTTCGTCATTGAGGAGAACATATCTATAGGTCAAAGGTGATTCTAAATCCTTGATTTCAATCGTCTTCGTCCAGCGCCCATCTTCGGCATAATCCATAAAAATGGCATCAGAAATTTGGCTATTTCCAAGTTCTTTATGATTACCAGTAATGGCAATTCGTTTGCCCCAAGTCGTGTTATAATGTATGCGAAAAGTAACTTTCATGTTTCAAGATTTTAGATTTTAGACTTTAGATGTTAGACCACCGACCATAAAATCTAAGGTCTAAGGTCTAATATCCAACATCTAAATATAGAGCGTAAAAATAGAAACAGAAATGAAAACTAACTTATCTAAAGGTAAGTATTTTTAAGATTTTCTGTGAAAGCGCAATAAATGACCTTCTGCATTTTCGTTATATAGTTCCAAAATGAGTTTTTTGGTAGATTTACCAGTCTTTGGGAAGAGGATTTTTATAGGATTGTGAGTGTATCCGTTGTCCTCGAAAAGTAGGATTTGTTTATTGCGAGAAGGAATTCTAAATTTTAGTAATTCATCAAAATCAGCTGGCAAAGGAATGTCTCCAAAACCTTCATCTTTTAAAAAGGCGCGCACCATGTCGTATGTAATTTCTCCTTTTTTACTGATAAATACTGTTGAATATATATTGCCGTCGCTCTTTCCACCTAAGTACTCTTCCTCTGCACTAGGAAAAGCTTCGCGGATAGGAATGTGAGGTGCTATTATTTCTTCTGGTTCGGCTTCTGTTTGGATTAATTTTTTTGTCTTCTTAGGTGCACTAAGTCCTTGACTTACAGAATTTTGCAAGACAAAATCAAAACTCTCTCCAATAGCATTGCTGCCCGAAGGGAAATCTTCATCATCGGAGATAGAAAATACTAAATCGTAGTCTATTTCAGGGAATTCTTCCATTTTTTTGTTAGTGAGTGTTGGTGGTATTGTGGTTGACGTCTCTGTATACACGCAGTCACGACGTTTAGGAGTGATTTCCGTGTACAATTTGTTATATTTCGTTTTCTTTTTTCATTTTCATACGAATAAAATTGAATCTGTTATTTGAAAAATTATCCAGATATAAAACATGGCAATTCCAAGAGATAAAATCCAATTCAGTTTATTTGCATTTTGAAAATTTGAAAGTATAGATTTAATTTCTTCTTTATTCGTTCTCACGACTTTTGTACCAGCTATTAAATCTCCAATTCTTCTATTTGGATTAAACATGACGATTATAACTTCGAAAATCCAAAAAATATCTGTGAAATTTCGGATTACACATTTAAATCCATCTGCTGGCAATTCAGTTTCTTTGTCAATAACAACTTGTCCAAGGATTCTTTTTGCTGGACTTCTTCCTCTTAAAAAATCTTTATTCAAGTAAATTCCAAAAACTAAAAGCATAATTATTTCATCCAACCATTTGCTTATTTGAATGCCGATTAATTCTGGAATAATTACAGGTGGTAAAATTGTAAAACAAATGATGAAATGGTCAAGCAACATCGATTTTAATCTTTCTCCTGCTTTTAAATCATCTTGATAAACGAATTCACTTCCAACCATTTCCCTATCTAATATTTTTCCGTTCATCTTTATTTATCTTTCTTTTAAATCGAAGAATGTTTTTTTGATATTTACCGATTTTGCTGATTTAAAAGCACTCGTTTTTTTTCTTCTTTCATGGAAACTAGCTTGTATATATCAACACCTAATTTAAAATAGATTACATAATTATTTAACAAACCC
>CAZQTE010000414.1:0-5293 GCA_964595615.1 uncultured Saprospiraceae bacterium | reverse complement strand
CTCTATTGAATGATTTTTTGGAGGAAAATAGCGGGAAAAGGCATTTTCAGAAAGTATATTTTATAAGAGTAACAAGTCTAATGTTATCTGAAATGACAACTATTTCTTCATTAAGCCTTTAAAGACTTTCTGATTTACTTTTACATTATAGTCTTTGCGTAATTGCTCTACCCATTGCTTCTCTAAATGATCTTGATAATCAGCAACTACATAACCACGTGCCTCAGCTAAAGTCTTCGCCCCTGCAGGTAGAACTTCTTCAACTTTCACAAAAGTACGGCTCTTATCCTTTGGGCTTATCTTCACAAAAGAAGTTGCACTAGCTTTCCACTTCATTGCATCAATTTCTTCATTACGACCTTTTTCATAGGTCTTCTCTTCCATGATTTTCACTACGCGATTTTCAGCAGTATTGAATTTTGCTTTCACTTCTGTCGGCGTATGGTCTTTAGAATATTGACGAACTTTCTCTGCCATATCTCCATTTTTGTCGTCAATCTTATAAGTCGTCGTGCGTACACGTTCTTTCCACTTATATTTTCCATTAGTGGTATCAAAGAAAGCTTTTAAACCTGTCGAATCTTGAGATGCTTTATCCCAAACCAACATTTTTGTTGCTTCGAAAAGAAGAATACCTTCCTCATATTCACGCATCAAATTGCGAAATTCTGGATATTTTGCTTCTAATTGAAGTTCTTCATAAGCTAAAGTCTTTTCTTCTAAAAACTCTTCATAAAGTGCCGCAACAGTTCTTTCTACACCTTTAGAACGCGCCATACTCAAACGTTTACGGCTTGTCTTCGCAAGATAATCGCTAAATTCACCAACAGTTGCTGTATAGTCATTTCCAAGGCTGATTAATGGTTTATCACTTGGTGTTGGTTTCCATTTAAAAGAAGTAAAATTACTATCCAAAGAACTTACTAGCTCATTGTAATTAGCTTCATTCTTACGTAGATTTCCTTCTTTTTGGATGCGTGTAATCATTGATTGACGTGCTTCTTGGTAGCGAGCATCTTTCTTGATTTGATTTTGCAAACGTGCGCGCTCGATATTATAATCCGCCAAGTCTTTTCGGCTGATGCGCTTCGCAATATGCCAGCCTGCACTTGTCTCAAATGGTTCAGAAAAATCACCGTCATTCAATAAACCAAAAGCAGCATCTTCAAATTTTTTCTCGTACTTGTTAATACCAAAAAAACCAATGTAACCACCTTTTCCTGCTGATGCTTTGTCCTCAGACTCGGCACGAGCTAATGCATCAAAATCAGCGCCTTTTCCTAATTCTGTATAGATACTATCAATAACAGATTTCGGGAAACGTTTCGGTACTTTTGATTTATTCACACGACGTAAAATATGCTTGATTTCCACCTCTCCACGTGCGGGTCTGCGGTCAAAAACTTTTACTAAATGATAACCTGCACTGGTGCGAATTGGCTCAGAAACAGTTTTTAAGTCAATAGTATAAGCTGCAGTTTCTAAATTGTAGTAACCGTTAGGAAATAGTGCAGACACGTAACCCAAACGTCCATAATTCTTCTTTGCATTTTTATCTTCACTGAATTCTAATGCTGTTTCTGCAAAAGATTTTCCTCCTTTGATAGCTTCTTTTGCTTTTTGGATTTTCAATAAAGCAGCTTCTTCTTGTTTCTTTGTCGCATTTTTAGGTACAGTAACTAGGATATGAGCGATATCTACATCTTGTTTTTTTCGTTCGTAGACTTCTTTTGTCAAACGCTCCATAACCTCTTTATCCATCAAATAGCTATCTGCCAATTGACGGCGATAGCCTGCTAATTCTTGATTCAAAGAAGGAATAGTATCCAACTTCATATCTTTTGCACGCTTCACTTTTAATTTGAATTTTGTGTACAAATCCAAATACTCATCTAAAGAAGCTTTACTAAAATCTGCCTTATCTCCATTCGTTTTTGAATAGATATATTTAAATTCTGAGACATTTACTGGGGTATCGCCAACTGTAAAAAGTGTAGGGTCATCTTGTGCCGTCAAACCAAGGGTAGAAAAAACCAAGGCCGCGATAAGAATTCTAATTCCTAAAGTCATGTTTTATTAAATTGATTCTTAGAGAAGTTCTTTATCCGTAATTTTCTAAGAACGATTAAATTTATTGTTGCTCGTTTAATTCGGAAAACAAATACAATTTTTGCGAGTCCGCTAAAAGCAGCGCAAAATTACTAAAATTGCTCGGTTTTAAAACGATTTAGAAAACTGAATTAAGGTAAGATGGATGCTAAAGTTTGGTTAAAGTTATAAATAGAAGGAGAGTTTACTGATTTTTAAAAATTTTAAACTGTTCTCATTTAAACGAAAATCCCTTTCGTACAGAGTTTGTGCGAAAGGGATTTTAAGTAAAATGGTCGTTTCTTTAATAATCCTAAACATCCATTTTCTCTCCATTAAATGTAGGAATGTACAATTGCCCTTTTAATAAGTTACGAGAAATCACGATACGTTGTACTTCACTCGTTCCTTCATAGATTTGTGTAATCTTCGCATCACGCATCAAACGCTCCACATGATATTCTTTGACAAAACCATAGCCACCGTGAACTTGAACCGCTTCTACAGTATGCTTCATTGCTGTCTCAGAAGCAAAAACTTTCGCCATACAAGAAGCCGAATTATAGTCCATGCCTTCATCCTTCAACCAAGCCGAACGATAAACTAACAAACGCGCCGCTTCAATGTCAGTCGCCATATCCGCTAATTTAAAAGCAATGGCTTGGTGGTGAGAAATTGGCTTACCAAATGCCTCACGTTCTTTAGAATATTGAACTGCCAACTCATAAGCACCCGCTGCGATACCCAATGCCTGCGCTGCAATACCGATACGTCCACCTGACAAAGTTTTCATCGCAAACTTAAAACCGAAACCGTCTTCACCGATGCGATTTTCCTTTGGAACTTTAACATCGTTGTACATTATCGTGTGTGTATCCGAAGAACGAATACCTAATTTATCTTCTTTTGCCCCAATCTCTACGCCGTCCCAACTCGTCTCTACAATGAAAACATTGATACCGCGGTGTCCTTTTGAAGCGTCCGTTTGTGCAATAACTAAATGCACGCTTGATGAACCACCGTTCGTAATCCAATTTTTCGTACCATTCAACAGATAGTGGTCGCCCATATCAATCGCTGTCGTACGCTGACTTGTCGCATCAGAACCAGCCTCTGGTTCTGACAAACAAAAAGCGCCAATCCACTCCCCTGTTGCAAGTTTCGTTAGGTATTTTTGCTTTTGTGCTTCTGTTCCATACTCTTCCAATCCCCAACAAACCAAACTATTGTTCACAGACATACAAACCGAACAAGAGTTATCTATTTTTGAGATTTCCTCCATTGCCAACACATAAGACATCGTGTCCATGCCGCTACCGCCATATTTAGGACTGACCATCATTCCCATGAAACCCATTTCTCCCATTTTCTTCACTTGCTCTTTAGCGAAAGTCATATTGGTATCACGTTCGATGACGCCTTCTTTTAGTTCATTTTGAGCGAAATCACGAGCGGCTTCTTGTACGGCGAGTTGTTCTTCTGTCAGATTAAATTGCATATCTTTTTTGGTTGATTTTAAATATTGGTTGTGGCTGAGAACGCATTTAGCGAATTTTCGCTACAAAAGTAAGGAAAATTTTAATTAGAAATGTCTGAATACTTTCACGAAAACCTCAGAGATTTTAAATAAAATTAAAAAGCGCGTGAATAGTTGAGTATCCACGCGCTTTTTAATAGTATTTCTTCAAAATTCTTCTACAGATTAAATAAACGAGAAATCGTAAATCCAATTCTAAATTCTCCATCCAACCAATTTGTAGTTGTATTTGGAATGTAATCTGTCTCCATTATGCCTTCTGCATTTGTCAGATTCAATTGAAAAACGTGTCCTCCCGTATCCCATTCCATTCCAATACCTAAAGCTGGAAAATATTCAAAGCCTTCTGGGTTTTCGGTAAAAGGACTTTGCAAACCATTAACTGGCAAAGTAAAATCAGCAACAAAAGCCATTACTTTCGTCAATTGTATGCGAGATGCTAATCCTAAACTGACAACATCATTATTATCTTCAAATCCTACTAAATTTCTATGTGTATAACTTGGAATGAATTGTAAAGAAAAACGGTCTGCAAATTTACGAGCAATCATAAATTGAATCGCATAAGCCATACGGTGAGAAAACTTAGGAAAACTACTAACACCAGAACTCGCCTCGTTTTTCTGCATAGTAGAAATAGTTCCTAATGCTAAACCTGTAATCGTAACTGGTGCGCCATTAGCAGTTTGTTTTACGAGACGATATTTTAAAAATGGACTCACCAATGCACGTAAATCTCCTGAACCTTTTGAACGATAAAGTCCAATAGTCATATTATTTGTAAGACCATACTCTCCTCCAATCATTACATCTGAAGCATTCTCTAATCCATAAAAATTTGCCCAGCCACCATTCGCTCCTGCTAAGTCTCCAAAGCGGTGACCTATACGGATGTCTAACTTACGCTTTTGTAACACCTCCACTGAGTGTGTATTAATTACGCGTGAGTCTTTAAAGGTGCGTATTGAATGCTCTTCTTCCTCTTGTGCATTTATAGATGCACTTACACAAAGACAAAAAATTAAAAGGCTAATATATTTTTTCATAAGGTGAAAATCTTAATTGTGTTGATTAATTAAGTATATAAAATCTAATCAACATTTAATCATTCAAATTTGGCTTCTACTGCTCAGGATATCCATTTTCAATCCAACAATTCAACATATCGTATGTCTCCTCTGGTAATTCAGTTAAACCTGCATTAGCATAACTTGGCGGCATATCACGAGTACTAATCGCACGTTCCATAATTTTTCCATTATCTAAACTCGGCAACATTCCTTCATATGAAAGGTAAACGCCAGGAGAACTACCATCATGACAACCAGAATAGGCACAATAAGTCTCGACAATAGCTTGGATATTCAAATTGTAAGAAGTTATTAATGTATCACAAAATTCGGGCTCAGGTATCGGGTCTAATTTATCACTATTACAAGAACTTGGCAATATAGCTAAGCTAACTAATGTCACCATGAAAAGAAAGGTGAAGAAAATCGATTGCAATTTCATAATTCTATTATTTACATTTTTGCGACATTTAAACAGTAGACCTTTTCACATAATAATTTAACCAAATTGAAAAAGTCCCCGATGCTCGGGACAGGCTTTTGTTCCGTTTAAGAAACGAATTTTTAAATTCCGTAGCGAAGGCTATGCAATAGAAAA
>CAZQTE010000413.1:0-5301 GCA_964595615.1 uncultured Saprospiraceae bacterium | reverse complement strand
AAAAAAATATTCAAAAAATCCTCATTTAATAAAAGAATCCCTTACATTTGCGCTAACAAAAGATAGAGGGTTTTATTCTCTATTTTGAATTTTCAATTTATAATCCAAAATTTCTTGAACATGGAAAATTTAATTTCCCTTTGAGAAGCACCAGAAGAACATCTTTTACACGAGATTCACAATTGATGAGTCTTAAAAACCGATTTCAACATTTTCAGACATCTACTTTAATACCAATTGTTCGGTGCTTCTCATTTTTTCTCCCCTTCAAAGTTCAACATATTCAGGATTATTTATTGCTTTTGATAAACCAAAGACCGGTTAAGAATATTTTTTTGTAAAAGAATAATTGCCAAACTATTTACTTTACAAGCAAATTAGCTTTCCGGAATTAGATTACATTCAAGACACATTTTAGTATAAGACGATAATTACTTGTTTGTCAAGTGATTATCTTAGTTATATATTGATTTTAGGAAAACAATCTTACACAAGAATTCAGTTTTCAGTTTTTTTTGAAAATCAATAGGGATAATTGTAGAAAGGCAGTACCTGAACACTAATTTTGTTCTGTTTTTCGAATATTTGTTGGTTGCAGAATATTTACTTTAGAAATCTAAGTAAAAGTGATTTAATAAGTTGATCTATAATACGTAGTAATTTTTTCTTCTAAGAAATTCAAAAAGTCGTTGCATGGTCAGCATCACGGAACTATTTTTTGTGTTTTTTAGAAGGAAAAAAGCCTGTCCCGCATTCCTATCGGGAAACAAGTATAATGGCTCAAGTTATTGAATTTCTTTTACTAAAGTGAATATCTAATATCTTCAATTCTTAACCATGACATAAAAATCGCGAAACGTTGTTTTCCCTCGTTTCGTAAAAACTTACATCCCATGAAAGCAAACCGTACACACTCGGTTTTAACGCTTGCTATTATTGCATTGTGCATCAGCTCAATGTCTCTCTTTGCGAGCCATTCACCTTTCTACACTACACTTTCTACCAATGTTTTTCTCGATGATGACTTCGAAGACGGCGACCTCGCTGGCTGGGGAAGTACTGCTGATTGGACAAATAGTGGAGGTGAATTGAAACATAACCTTTCTGGTGTCTCTGGAACTAGTAGTATAAATTTTCCTTATGCATCTGCATTAGATTTGACAGCAGAAAGCCACCAATGGTCTTTTTGTGCACGCAATGGTAATTGGGGACCCTCAGGAGCAAACAATTTCGTCATACATCTTAATAATACTGCTGCTGATTTTTCTGGTGATGGATATGCAGTTGGCATGAATCAGTCTGGAAGCTCAGATGATTTGATTTTGTATCGCTATGACGGCGGCACAGCTACACCTATAATAACTAGTTCATTCAGCTGGCAGTCGAACGAAGATGTCTGTATGACAGTGACGCGCTCAGCAACTGGTGCTTGGGAATTACTCTATGATGCCAATGGAACAGGACAGGTATCAGGCGGTACGGTCAATGATGTAACACATACTGGAGGTACACATTTCGGGATGTTTTTTGAGTATTCTTCTACTCGTGCAGGATTTTTATGGTTAGATGATGTAGCTGTACAATCTTGTCCTGCCAATACATCTGTACAGTTTGCAACAACAACAGCGATGCTCAATGAAGTAGACGGAACATACAACTTATGTGTAGATGTTGCGAGTGAAAGTAGCGCAACTGCAACTATGGTTGATGTAGTTTTAACATCAGGAGATGCAGCATTGATTGATAATTATACAACACAAACGCTGACTTTTGCAGCAGGGAGTACCGCACAAGAATGTGCAACAATCACTATTACAAATGATAGTGGTTGTAATGGAAATAGTGATTTTGCCTTTGCTTTACAAAATGTCATGGGAGGCATGATGGCAGAGATTGGTACTCAAAGTACTTTTACACTTAGTTTAACAGATGACGAACTGACAGTTACAGAAATTGCATTACAGGGATTTGAGGGAACAGCAGCAGATACTTGGGTTGTTACGGAAACTCCTGCTACTTATAACATATCTGGAGACGTCTGGGCAGCAGTGACGAATATTGGAGGTATTACAGCCCCTGCTGCGGATGCTATGTTTTGGGGAATGCAAGATTTGGAAAATGATAATGGCGGAGGCGCATTTCAGCATGATTTAGATTTCGCAGCTGTAGATGTTTCTGCTTATGACAATGTGCTTGTTGAGTTTCAATACAATGTCAATGGTTTTGATAATGGAGATAATTTATATTATGAAGTTTCTTTTGATGGTACTCCACAAGGTCAAGTTACCTTATTAGCTGGAGGAGGAGGAGCTTCAACTACAGGTTGGGAAACTGTTTCAATTCCAGTTACTGCGGGGGTAAGTATGGTCGCATTAACGATTTCAGCAGAACAAAATGGTGCTAGTGACCAAGCAGGTATTGATGCTGTAAGTATCTCAGGTACACAATGTGCTTGTACTGCAGATGCAGGTGACCTTGTCGCAAGCGCTTCTTTATCGGATTATTCAGCTTGTTTAGGAGCAGATTTAGTAGACGCAACAGATGCAAGTGTTGCATTTACAGCGGATTATACAGCAGCAGATGAAAATGACCCAGGTGCATTGGGTAATCAATATTTGTTTTTATTGACAAATGCTGCGGGTACTTTAGTAGATGTTTCTACAACAGGAGATTTCGATTTTTCAGCTCAAACGACAGCAGGTATTTATAATGTGTACGGACTTTCTTATGCAACCAATAATACACCAAATACCGCAAGTGCTTATACTAATGCCATCGCAGCTGACGCGGATGTAAATGATATTGCGCAAATCCAAGCGGATGATGCAGCTGCTGTTCTTTGTTTGGATTTAGAGGGCAATGATACTGCTGGTAATCCAATTGTAGTAACTCTTAGTGAAGGTCCAGATGTAAGTGCAATAGTTGGAGCAGACCCAACAATTTGCGGAACTGCAAATGGTAGCATTGTCATTACTTTGACTAATCCAGACGCCGCCGCAACTGACTACACAGTAGATTACGAAAATAACGGCACAGCAGCTTCTGTAACTTTGACTTCTACTGAAAGCGTCCCTGCAAGTGGAGATTTTAATACTTTGACTCTTACTGGTTTAGGGGCAGGAGATTACGATATGTTTGACTTAACTTTAGTTAGTAGCGGGTGTTCAAAGGCTGCTACACAAACAGTGATGTTAAGTGAACCAGGCGCACCAGTTCCAACTATTGTAACTTCAAGTTCTCCAACTACTTGTGGAGGTAATGAAGGTTCAATTACTATTGGTGGTTTAACTGCTGGATTGATGTATTCTGTAAGCTATACTCGTGATGCTTTAAATATTTCATCTGGTCCATTTACCGCAAATGCAGATGGAGAGATTGTTTTAATGAACTTGGTCGCAGGTATTTATAATGCGATTATGGTGACAGAAACCGTAAGTGGCTGTGAAGGTGGTAATTTAAATACGAATTTAGTTGAACCTACTGATCCAACAATTACTTCCTTGACATCAGCAACAATTTGTTCTGCAGATGCAGCAACGTATGACTTATCTCAACACGAGGCAAGTGTAACAACCGCGGCAGGAACATTCGCTTGGTTCTTGGGCGACCCTGCAACGACAGGAACAGCTGTTACAGACCCAACATCAGTATCCGTTTCAGACGGAGAAGTTTACTTTGTAACTTTTACAGACGCTACAACTAACTGTGAGTCAACAACTTCAATTTCGATTAATGTATTTTCTGATGCAATGATTGCAGTTGGTGCAATAAATTGTTCAAGTAGTATGACTTATGATGCGGCATTTACAATCACAACCAATACAAATGATGTCGTAACAGTACTAGGAACAGACGGTGTAGATTATACTGCAAGTCTAATGACTACTGATAATGTAGCTTACACTTTAGCTAATATTCCAAGTAATGTCGGTTTAACTATCACGTTAACGCGAGAAAATAATACTTGTCCAGCAGTCACTGAAACTGTGAATGTCGGTACAGGAATGACAACAGGAATGCCTTCTGCAGGTGTAACTGGTGATGTTACTTTTAACCTACCTGTTGCTTCAGGTGCACAAGGTTCACAGGTTTGTGTTGATGTAACAGCAGATGATTTTACTAATATTGCTGGTTTCCAATTTAGCCTAAATTGGGATGAAACAATCCTTTCTTATTCATCAATCAATGATGCAGGCATTTCAAATGTTATGTCAGGAGAGACCATGATTAACGATGGTATTTTAACTCTATCTTGGACTACAGCAGATTTTACTAATGGAGATACACAAGCTAGTGGCGTGCCTTTATTCAATATTTGTTTTGATTTAATCGGAGAAGCAAGTGAAGTTTCACCTCTTGATATTGTAGGAATGCCTACACCTACAGAAGTGACTGATATTTCTTTTAATGTACTTTCTCTTGGGAATGTAAACGGAGTAATCGGTATCAATAGTAATGGTCAAACTTGTTGCCCAGCTGATGCAGGTGATTTATTGCCTCTTGGGGCACAAGAAATTTGTGAAGGTTCTGATAGTCCTGAGTTTTCGGCAGATTATGCTGCGGCAGACGAAACGGACCCAAATCCAAGTATGCCAGTAGGTTTGATGATTTCTGAAATTCGTATTGATCAGCCTCAATCTGGCGACCCTGACGAGTTCTTTGAAATTCACGGAACACCAGGGACATCTTTAGACGGTTACACTTATATAGTCATTGGTGATGGCGCAGGTGGAAGTGGTACGATTGAAAATGTGACAGATTTAACAGGCAGTGTTATTCCTGCTAGTGGATTTTTTATAGCAGCAATGCCAGGATTTACAGGTACAGCAGATTTGTTAGTAGGCGATTTGAATTTTGAGAATAGCGATAATGTTACTCACTTATTAGTACAAGGTTTTACTGGTGCAAATGAAGATGATTTAGATACTGATGACGACGGCACATTAGATGTAACGCCTTGGACAGCAATTATTGATGATGTGGCTTTGGTAGAAACTGTCGGAACAGGGGAAATGATTTACAGTGCAAATACAGTTGGACCTGATGGTACATTTGTACCCGCTCACATTTATTTCTCTTCCATGAGTGGTGGATTTTTGATTGGAGAATTTGACCCAACAGATGCTGCGGCAACAGATACCCCAAATCAGGCGAACGAAATGCCTGAATACATTTATGTATGGTTAGCAACTCAAGATAATACTGCAACTGGCGGTACCGCATCTGATATTGTAGCCACGGAGATTGCTTCTAATAATCCACCTTATACAGCAACATTCAGCGGTTTAGCTGCTGGTGAGT
>CAZQTE010000412.1:0-5302 GCA_964595615.1 uncultured Saprospiraceae bacterium | reverse complement strand
ACTCGGTTTTTTTATTTTGGCTAACGGATTTATGACAGAAAAATAAAATAATTCTGCCTAATAAAATTGACTTATTCCTTCCTAATACACGACTTTTGCAGCCTATGCAAACTATATCTCTACAAGATTACAAAATTCATGTTGGTGACTTTCGCCAGCCTTTACGCGATATTTTAACAGAGCGTCAATACACTAAAATTGCTGTATTAGTGGATGAAAATACGCGTCTACATTGCTTACCTGCTGTCGCGGAGGTATTGGCTGATTTCCCACATTTCATTATTGAAATTCCTTCAGGAGAATTGAATAAAAACATCCAAACTTGTACACAAGTTTGGACAGAAATGATGGAAAATAATGCCGATAGAAATTCCTTAACTATCAATTTAGGTGGTGGAGTGATTGGAGATATGGGCGGTTTTTGTGCAAGCACTTTTAAACGCGGAATGGATTTCCTACAAATGCCAACGACGCTTTTATCACAAGTGGATGCTTCTATTGGCGGAAAACTAGGAATTGATTTCAATCATATCAAAAATAGTGTTGGCGTTTTTAATAATCCGCAGACGGTCTTAGTTGACCCACAATTTTTGACAACGCTATCCCAGAGAGAAATCCGTAGTGGTTTCGGAGAAATTATTAAGCATTCTTTGATTGCGGATAAAAACCAATGGGATTCTCTATTAAAAATAGAAGATTTATCTACTGTAGATTGGACTGATTACTTAGTGCCTTCTCTGAAAATTAAACAAGCTATAGTCGAAGAAGACCCTTTTGAAAAAGGTATTCGAAAGGCTTTAAATTTTGGTCATACCATTGGTCACGCCATCGAAAGCATGGCTTTGGAGACGGAAAATCCTTTGCTGCATGGTGAAGCTATCGCTACGGGAATGGTTTGTGAATCTTATTTGTCTTTGAAAGAAGCAGGCTTGACAAAAGAAGAATTTGAAGAAATAAAAGCATTTATCACGCGTATTTATCAGCCGCGTGAGATTTTAGAGAAAGATTATCCAGAATTAATTCGCTTGATGTCGAAGGATAAAAAGAATGAAGGTGCGGCGATTAATTTTACTTTATTGACAGGAATTGGGTCTTGTAAAATAAATGAGACGGCAACTGCGGTAGAGATTGGAGAGAGTATGTCTTCTTCTAACTTATTGTAAGTAAAAATCGCTCCCTGCAATCAAGTAATAATTGCTGAGAGCGACTTTCTCAGTTTGGAAAACTGAGTTACGGATTAACTACCACTTACATCTCCTGTTTTGATGCCAATGAAGTCTAAACTAATTTCCTCCCAGACAGGATTTGTCATTAGATATTCTACAGGTTCTTCTCCTTCAAATGGATTTTCATCATTCTCAAAAACATGATTAGCAGAAATGAAACGCCAAGAAGGAACATGGGTAAATTCAGTCTGAATACCCAAAATCACTCGTTTAGCTTCTACCACATCCGCCATGGAAACCGAACCAGAATTATTCACGTCCGCCGCTAAATATTGATAAGGAGAACTGAAAGGCTCAACATTTAAAATATGTCTTTTTATCAAAATCAAATCCCACCCCGTCACATCTACTGAAGGTTCATCATTTGAATAAGGTCTAATTTCACAAGGATTTTCTTCAAATTCGTGGTAAAAATGATACAGACCTGTCTCAGAAGTCGTACAGAAATTAGCACCTGAAGGATTCTGCATACTGACCACAACCTCTTCTAATGGCTCTCCATTTGTTCGACGAATAGTTCCTGCCGTCAAAGCTGGGCGTTCATTTTCACAAACTTGTAGTGTATCTAATACAAAAATATTGCTGGTACAAGTATTCATATTCCCTTCACTATCGAGACCCGTTAAAGTTACGAGGAGAGAAGAAAGAACAATATCTGCACAATCCACCGTATCTCGGTCAATTGATAAAGCAATTGGGTTACTGCAATTATCAAAGCTACCATTATCAATACTATCTATTGATAAAACAGCAAAAGTATCCACAGTTAAATAGACAGTTAATGGCGAATTACACTGCATATTAGGTCCTGCTTCATCATTTACAGTAATCTCAGTTTGGCAATTAGCTGCGTTTCCACAGTCATCAGTCGCTGTAAATGTTATAGTCGTTGTCCCTAATCCATAAGTTCCAGAAGCGTCCTCATTTGACATATCAGCAAAAGGAGAATCATTTGTAATTGTAATATTTCCAGAACAATTATCAATAGCAGTTGCAGCAGGTAAAACAAGTGCGCGATTACAACTTCCAAGTTCAAAAGTTGAAATGCCCGAAGGACAAGAAATCGCAGGTGCTTGTGTATCTGTTACAGAGAGATTTACGGCATACAAAGTCGTATTTCCACAGGCATCCTCTGCTTCATAGGTTAAAGTTCGGGTGTAGCCATTTGCACAGCTATTATTAGTTGTTATGTCGCTAAATAAAGTTAAACTTGCATCTCCACAAGCATCTGCGGCTGTCGGTGGTGCAGGAATAACAAATGGCTCATCACAAGAAAAGGTCATATCTAAAGCTCCCGCCGCTTCTAAAAAGATAGGCGCTTCATTATCGATAATCTTAATTTCTTGCACATCAGAATACTCTACGCCACTGCACATCTCCAATATAGTGTGTGTCCGTAAAATTTTCGTTCCACAACCATTTTCTAAAATGAAAGTCGCATCACTTGTACTGTAAGAAGTCATTTCGCAATCACCCAAAACTACAGGCTCGCCTGTCACGGTCGTATTTGCCATTCCATTACAACTACTTAAAGTCATGTCTTCTGGGAAAGTGATATCTAGTGGAGTAGTGTCTTCATAAGTAATAACTTGACTACAACTTGCACTCAATCCACCTGCATCAGAGATAGTAAATGTACGTGTTACTGTTCCAACTTCACAATCATTTAAATTAGCGACATCTTCAAAAGTCATTGTCATAACTCCACAATTATCAAAATTAGTTGGTGCTCCTGCCACCGCAGTATTGGCTGGATATTCTGTACATTCTAAAGTAATAGCATTAGGACAGGCAATCAATGGTGCAGTCTTGTCTTCTACTTCTACTTGTATCATACAGGTATTTGAAAATCCATTACAATCCGTCGCACGCAAAACCACTGTCTGAATACCGATATCGTCACAAACAAAGGTTTCTGTTGCTCCATACGCACTATTAGCTTCACCTTGTCTCTTGACTTCAAAAGTTAAATCAGAACAACAATTATCACCACTACCCTCATCTAAATCAATTGCAAATACATCTCCTTCTCCTGAAGTTCCTATACTCACATCAATAAATTGTTCACAAATCATAGTTGGTCCGTCGTCATCTGCTACCGTCACTTCGTAAGGACAAAAAGTCTCATTTCCACAGGCATCCGTAAAACGGTAATTGAAAGTATGTGTATCTTCTGGCAGATTATCTATCGTCGCGCCATTTGTTGTAAAAGTCCCAAATGACGAAAATATTTTCATATCAATAGTTCCTGAACAGTTATCAGAAACAACTAATGTTGGTAACACAATGGATGCGCTACAATCACTTCCGTCCGTTCCTACCGTTATTGGTGCAGGACAAGTAACAGTTGGACCTTCCCCGTCGCCGACTTTTATAAGCTGCATATCTGTACGCGTCGCCCCTGTACAGTCGTCCCAGACGGTCCATGTTCTTAATATTTTATAAGTACCATCACAAATGTTCAAAACTTGGTCTGAGAAATCAGTCGTTATATTACAAACTGTCTGTAAAGGCTCACTAAAAAGTGTTGGTACGCCTGTAACATCCGTTGTTGGATAAGCAGCAGTACAATCAATCATTGGCAATTCAATATTATCGTAATTCATAGGAAAAACAACATCATTTAAATCTGCTGCACGAACATATATTTGCTGTTGGCAGGTATTTACACCTGCATTACCATTGTTGTCAGTAGCATTATAAGTACGTGTGATGATACGATTGAATGGGTCTCCAGAACAGACTTGGTTTGTTATCGTTTCCGTAAAATTTAAACTTGGATTGGCATCACAATTATCATCTGCGATAATTGCCGCTACATCAATTGGCAATGTGGAAGCAGAGCAATTTAGAGTATCATTAGGACAAGTTAAAACGGGTCCAATATTATCTTGAATATTTAATGTGCTTTGACAAAAATTGCCAGAGTCATCGTGCGTGATACGCGCAGTTAGCGTCATACCAACAAAATCGCAGGTTGCGATATTTCCAACATCGGCACCTGCAGCATTAAATAATTGAATAGTAAAATTACCTGGACAAGGTCCCGTCATTCCGACGACAAAAATATCTGAAGTGATTTCAGACATACCATCTTGATTAATGGCTACATTGACTTCTGCCTGTTGGCAGGAAAGGTTGCATTGTGCTTGTAAGTCATTAAAAAACAAAGTAAACAAGCAGCTCAAAACGAGCAAAAAGGTTTTGTGTAGACAACAGCGATTCATAGTAGATTACATTTTCGAGCAGCAAAAATTAGTTTCTGGGGGCTGCTTTGTATTGTTAATAGTCTGTGTAGTACGCTGTGTAAGAAAAGAAAGAATTATATTATTTATTTTTACAATGTGTTATTTTCAAAAATGTTGCCAGTTTGGGATTTGTCCTTTTAAATGCTCTATCATTACGCAATAAAAAAGTCGTTTAGCTACATTTTTTTTAGCTAAACGACTTTTATTAGAGTAAAGTAAATAGGTTCTTTATGATTTTAGTTGGTAAATCACAGGACGCTACTCAAAAGGTGACTTTGAGTCGAATGTCGTCAACTTAAGAAATACGTTGTTTGGATTCTTAGACAGGATTAACAGGATTACAGGATTTCCGCCTTGACGTGTTCCTATTTTGACTAAAACCTGCTCTGACATGTTCGTATTTCGTACAAGTCAGAACAGGAACAAGTCAAAATTGGTACTATTCAAAATAGTAATCCTGTCATCCCGTTAATCCTGTCTAAAAAAACAAGACGCTTCCACTAAGTTGACGACATTCGACTTTGAGTCACCTTTTGAGTAACTAAGGTCAAACTTTACCAACCGATTTCATAAAGAACCGTAAATCACTCTACAAAGAATTCTTAAACTTGGTATATTCAGATTGGAAAGTACTCTTTCCACTACAACCACGCTCTTTCGCTTGCGCTGTAATATTCGCGACACGGTTACCAGGATTAGGGTGTGTACTCAAAAACTGAGGAGGACGACTACCACCTTGCGCTTCTAATTTTTTAAAGAAATCTGCTGCGCCGTCCGCTTCATAACTAGTTGGACACATATAAACAACAGAGTAAGAGTCCGCCTCTT
>CAZQTE010000411.1:0-5309 GCA_964595615.1 uncultured Saprospiraceae bacterium | reverse complement strand
GCATTAATTTCATAATCATCTAAATTATCTACTTGGTCTGCTAATTCTTGATGAATAATCAATAATGGGTCTGCAACACCAATCGCGCGAGTAATACAATGCAAAGCACCTGAATATTGAATAATGTTATTACAATCAATGCCCACAATATTGTAACCAGGCATATGTTCTTCATAAACTTGTAAGGCAGTAGAGTCAAATTGCTCTTCATATACTGGAACTAAAACTGTCCCATTTACAAATACCGAGTTGGTATAAGTCCTATAATCAGCCTGCCAATTGTTAGGATAAAGTCCGTTATGAGGCGGCATTTGAATACGTACTACCTTATAGGGGGTCCCAAATGGAGAATTAAAATTATCTAAAACATAATTTAGGTTTTCCTCGATTTGAGGACCGTCTGCTTGTCCTTCTGGATATTCTCCCATTAATATAGTCTCCTCATCTAATAATTTCATGTGCATATCAATGTGATGAATTGCATCATAAGGTAATGTTTCCATTTTGATGTAGCGGTCAATTCCCATCCATTCTTCCATAATGTCATCAATCTGCTCTTCGGATTTAGTAGTAACATCATAAGGATTTCCTGCTTCATTCTCTTCCAAAATTAATTTAGATGCAAAGCCTGAACCCATTCCATCCGAAGTAAAATTACCACCAGTATTTACCATATCATTTGGAGCTTGTACGGTTGAGTAAACAGGTATATCAAGCAGATTGCCAATAGCATCAGGCACTAAATCATCTTCTGGACGGGGACGATTATAAATCCATTCCACTGTTGCCAAACTGTCTACATCATTAAAGTAAACCGTATTTGGTCCATAGTCACGCATCCAAACAGAGTCGTAATCATCTTCTAAAAAAGTTATATTGTCTAGATTTGGTAAATCATAAGTATTTAATAGTTGATTTTGTGTGGATGCAGCATTTGAACAGATGACTATTACCTCAACCTCTTCCTTCGCATGTAAGATAATTTGTGCTAAAGTTGGTCTAAAACTAGTCCAGGTAACGCATAATGCTTGTATTTCTTCCCATTCTGCCATTGTCCTTACTGGCATTTCAGGAGGTGTGGTTATTCCTTTTTCCGAAAAATTATGGAAATCATACCACTTCATCATTTCCAATTCTTCAGGAGTGAATCCAGCTGGAGTATTCTGCGCAGAGGCAGATAAAGAGAAAAATAAAAGGCAAATAGTTAAATATCTAAGCATACTGGGATATTGAATGTGTTTTGAATGGTCGGTAAAGGAAACAAAATTAACTTTTTAATAATTAAAATTCTATTTCATCTATCCATATTGTCATCCGAATTCCCTTTTTCTTTCCCGATTTGAGAAAAAAGCTCTACTTTGTCGAAAATTTGGATGTATTTCATCACTACAAAACGAAAATTATGAAAAATCTCGCACTCCATTGGCAAATTCTTATTGGTATGGCGGCTGGTGTCGCATTTGGTTTTGCTACAGCTACCTTAGCTCCAGAAAGCACATTTGTCCAAGATTGGATAAAACCATTCGGTACAATTTTTATCAATCTTTTGAAGTTGATTGCTATTCCTTTAATCGTGGCTTCTTTGATTAAAGGCGTTTCTGATTTGAAGGATATTTCCAAATTATCTCAAATGGGTGGACGGACGATTGCGATTTATATTGCAACGACAGTAATTGCCGTTTCAATTGGTTTATTAGTGGTAAATATTATTGAGCCAGGTAATTTTATTGAAGAGTCTACTCGTTTAGAACTCATGGATACTTATGGTGGTGATGCTTCTAAACGTATTGAAGCTGCTGCAAATCAAAAGAAAGCTGGACCTCTAGAAGCATTGGTTAATATTGTTCCTTCTAATATAGTTGGTGCAGCTACCAGCAACCGAAATATGTTGCAAGTTATCTTCTTCGCTATCTTTTTTGGTCTTGGTATGATACTCATTCCTGAGGAAAAGGCGCGACCAGTGAAGCTGTTTTTTGATAGTTTAAATGAGGTAGTTTTGAAATTGATTGACTTGATAATGCTAATGGCGCCTTATGGGGTGTTTGCACTTTTGGCTTCTTTGGTTGTAGAGTCTCCGAGTGGAGATTTGTTTGCAGCATTGGGTGTATATGCTATATGTGTCGTTTTAGGTTTGGCGATTATGATATTTGTAGTTTACCCCATTGCCGTTAAGTTTTTTACGGGCAGAACTGTCAAAAACTTTTTTAATGGCATTGGTCCAGCTCAATTGTTGGCTTTTTCTACAAGTTCTAGTGCGGCAACTTTGCCTGTAACTATGGAACGCGTAACGGAGCATTTGGGTGTAGATGAAGAGGTTTCGAGTTTTGTACTTCCAATTGGCGCGACAATTAATATGGATGGAACAAGTCTTTATCAGGCTGTTGCTGCGGTTTTTATTGCTCAAGCATTTGGTATGGATTTGAGTTTGGGAGCTCAGTTAGGTATCATTGTGACAGCGACTTTAGCTTCGATTGGTTCGGCTGCGGTGCCTGGTGCAGGCATGGTGATGTTGGTGATAGTCTTAGGACAAGCTGGTATTCCAGAGGCAGGTTTAGCTCTTATCTTTGCTGTAGATAGACCTTTAGATATGTGTCGGACAACGGTGAATGTGACGGGTGATGCTGCTGTTTCTATGATTGTAGCCAAGAGTGTAGATAAATTAGGAAGTCCGAATGTGAAAAATTGGGATGATAATTATCCGAAGAAATAAGTTGTCTGAGTTTTTAGTTTTGGAATGAGAGAATATACACATTATGCCCCTGGCATAGTGTGTAATTGCTATGATTATTGAGCAGAAATAATTTAAAAATATAAATGAAAAAAATCCTATTCATCAACCAAGCCCATCCTGTAATGAGTCAAACCCTCAGAGCAGCAGGCTTTGAATGTATTGAAGATACTGAATCAACAAAAGAGCAAATAGAGTCTCAACTCTCTCAATATGACGGTGTAGTCTTACGCAGTCGCATCAGTTTAGACAAACAATTTTTGGATGCAGGCAAGCATCTAGATTTCATCGCACGAGAAGGGGTGGGATTAGAACATATAGATGTTGAGTATGCAGAAAGTCTTGGAATAACTGTATATATATCACCAGAAGGAAGTCGAGACACAGTTGGTGAGCACGCGATAGGAATGTTACTAAACCTCCTCAATAAAATAAACAGTGCTGACAGGCAGGTGCGTGCGGGTAAATGGTTGCGTGAAGAAAATAGAGCGATAGAACTCAAGGGAAAAACAATTGGAATCATTGGTTATGGTAATATGGGAACTTCTTTTGCACGTAAAGTCAGTGGATTTGAAGTTAAATGCTTGACCTATGATAAATACAAAAACAATTACGGAGATGAATACGCTGAAGAGGCAAGTTTAGAACGCATATTTGCTGAAGCAGATATTGTGACCTTACATATTCCTTTTGAAGAAGATAATTATCACTTTGTAGATGAAAAATTTATCGCTTCCTTCTCAAAAAATATATTCATTATTAACACTGCAAGAGGTTTAGTTTTAAAAACTTCAGCTGTTACTGAAGGACTAAAATCAGGTAAAGTTTTAGGAGCAGGATTAGATGTGCTAGAATATGAAGAAAGCTCTTTTGCAAAAGTAAATTTTGCTGAATTACCAGAGCCATTTCACTATCTAACAGCGTCCGATAAAGTAGTTTTGGCACCACATATTGCTGGATGGAGTTTTGAAAGTAAGAAAAAGCATGGACAAGTTTTGGCGAGAAAAATCATGGAATTTTATGCGCATAAAACTTAAGAAGAAAGTATTATGTCTTTGGTTCTCCGTCAAATCGTTTGAAAGTGACATGAAAAAAATAAAAACCTAAGTAATTGTTTGATTTTAGCTTTTTCTTTTTTTCCTGTCACACGATTTGAAGGAGAACGATGTTTTTTTGAAATAAGTACCTATCAGTAAGTAATTTTCTAACATAACAATATAAAATATATCAAATAAAGAGCTAAGGTGATTTTGATAAGTCTTGATAATCAGTAGATTACAATCATTTGATTAATACAATCTATTATTCTGAATTAATTCCATTCATTTTCATTTTCAGACCCAAGAAAATTCCCTTATCTTGCAGCAGAGAAAATTATAACATGCACTCGTCCTTTGTTTTTTGTTCGATATCGCTTCCCCTCTTTTTTACAAAAAGGACATTAACTACTCAATTTTATGTGGCTTGAAATTCTATTCTGGATTTGTTTCGCAGTCGTCGTTTACGCCTATGTTGGCTATGGTATTCTTTTGTTTTTTATGATACAAATCAAGAGGATTTTTAGAGGAAAAAAGAACGTTCCTCAACTAGCAGAAGAGGACTTACCAGACGTAACTTTTATCGTGGCAGCTTATAATGAAGAGCGCTGGATGGAAGACAAATTAAAAAACTGCTTCGCGTTTGATTATCCAAAAGATAAAATAACACACTTCTTCGTGACCGACGGTACGACCGATGGTAGCGCTGATATTATTAATAATTATCCAAAAGGAGACAATCGTCTTGAATTGCACCACAAAGATGGACGTTCAGGTAAAATTGCCGCAGTAGAGCGTGTAATGGAGTTTGTGAAAACACCAATTACTATCTATACTGATGCAAATACTTTTGTCAATAAAGAAGCAATTCGTAATATCGTTCGCTATTACCAAGACCCAAAGGTTGGAGCGGTAGCAGGTGAAAAGCGCATCTCACTAGACGAAGCAGGAGACGCAGCAGGGGCAGGAGAGGGCATTTATTGGAAGTACGAAAGCGCTTTGAAAAAATGGGATGCTGAATTGTACTCAGCCGTAGGTGCAGCAGGAGAGTTATTTTCTGTCCGTACAGACTTGTATAAACCAGTTCCGAAAGATACAGTCGTAGAAGACTTCTATATGACCATGAAAATTGCTGAAAAAGGCTATCGTATTGAATATGCTGATGATGCTTACGCCGCAGAAGGTCAGTCTGCATCAGTAGGCGAAGAATTGAAGCGTAAAATTAGAATTGCCGCAGGAGGTTTACAAGCATTCTCTCGTTTGTTACCATTGTTGAATATTTTTAAGCATGGCTGGTTAACTTTTCAATATGTTTCACACCGTATTTTACGTTGGACATTAGCTCCATTAGCCTTACCAATTTTATTGATTGCTAATATCTTTTTAGCAATGGACGGTTCACCTCTCTACCAATTTTTATTGGCTGGACAGACATTCTTCTATATCTTAGCAATTATAGGTTTAATCATGGAACGTCGTAAACTAAAATTCAAAGCATTCTTTGTTCCTTATTACTTTTGCATGATGAACTATGCAGTTTATCG
>CAZQTE010000410.1:0-5338 GCA_964595615.1 uncultured Saprospiraceae bacterium | reverse complement strand
ATAAAGAATATCTAAATATTTTAACAGAAGTCTTACCACGCTTAATACAAGAAGAAGAACCAGATATAATTTTTTACCTGTCAGGTGTGGATGTTTTGGCTACGGATAAATTAGGGCGATTATCTATGTCAAAAATCGGATGTAAAGCTAGAGACCAGTTTGTTTTAGAAACTTGTAATGAAAACAATATTCCAGTAGCAGTAAGCATGGGAGGCGGATATTCTGAGAAATTATCAGATATTATTGAGGCACATGCCAATACCTTTCGATTGGCGCAAGACATCTATTTTTAATGATTTTTGCGTAAAAAAAGGTTTTAAACATAGAAAAATGTGTTTAATCACCTTACAAAACAAAAAACACACGAAAAAATAAACTAAGATGATGACTTTGTCGTATATTGATAGTCTAATCTCCGAAACAACTATTATAAGGCACTTTTTTTGATATAATATTATTTTAGAAGTTTAATTTAATAACTCGGCTAAGAAAATGACCTTTACATTTTTAACACAAACAACTACAATTAAGATGAAATTGCTAACCACTACTATTTTCGTAGGCATATTATGCCTTACGATGAATTTGTCTGCACAAGACAATTTCAATCCCTCCCAATTATTTGCACAAAATGAATTCTCAAGCAATTCAACTAATGACTTACTTTTTGTTTGTCGTGCATCTATTGATGAGGAAACTGAAAAAGAAGAATTTAAATCAGGGATTTTAATAGACTATAATAATGTATCTCATAAAGTTGAAGGACATTATGATGTTCTTAATGATGAAATGAAAATTCTATTAAAAGACCAGAAAAAAACTGTTTTCCCACAAAAAATTTTAGCGATAAAAGTCGGTGAAATGATTTTTGTTCCTTGTGAATTCGAAGGAGAAGAAGCTTTAATATTTGGATATTTTCAAGTACTTAGTGGTAGCAAGATTGATTTATTAATGAGATATGAAAATAATGCAGAGTCCCTTAAGAAAATTTACTACATCCGAAAAAAAGATGAAGCAGCTAAAATTCTCAAAATTAATAAAAAGAGTATTTGTAAATCATTAAACGATAGCCAATCGTCTAAATATCTAAAAGATGAAAAATTAAATCTTAATGAAGAAGAAGATTTGATTAAACTATTTGATTTTTACAATTCAAAAAGTTAGAGTCCAGTAAACTTTAATGGAAAAAAAGCCTTTTGTCAGCTATGATAAAAGGCTTTTTTCGTTCTATTGATAGATTTGTTGGGAATTGAGGTGTATTTATTAGACATAAACACTATGTTTGCCCTTATTAACAACAAAACCATTTTCCTAAAAATATAGTTTCTATTGTCATCTAATTTAGTAATAATACCGACTTACAACGAACGCGAGAATATTGTCAAAATGATTAGGACTGTATTCAAACTTTCATTGCCCTTCCATATTTTGATAGTGGATGACGGTTCTCCTGACGGAACTGGACAAATGGTAAAAGATTTACAAGAAGAGTTTTCTGATAAATTGCATATCATAGAAAGAAGTGGAAAACTAGGTCTAGGTACAGCTTACATTGCTGGTTTTCGTTGGGGTTTAGAGCGAGGATATGATTATATTTTCGAAATGGATTGTGATTTTTCTCATAATCCAAAGGACTTAATTCACTTACAAAAAGCATTACATGAAGAAGGTGCAGATATATCTGTAGGCTCTCGATATATGAAAGGTGGGAAAGTAGAAAATTGGCCTCTCGACCGTATTTTCATTTCTTATGGAGCGTCTTTATATACACGTATAATTACATTTATGCCTGTTAAAGACCCTACTGCTGGCTTTGTCGGTTATCGTCGTAAAGTCCTGGAAACTATAGATTTAGATGAAATTCGTTTTGTTGGATATGCCTTTCAGATTGAAATGAAGTTTGCAGGATGGCAGCATAATTTTAAAATTAAGGAAGTACCAATTACTTTTACAGACCGTGTGGAAGGTGTTTCCAAAATGTCGAAAGGGATTATAAAAGAAGCAGTTTTTGGTGTAATTAAAATGCGTTTACGTGGTTTGATGGGAGGTTATAAAAGTAAAAATCGCTAACAGTTAATCAAATCAAGCCTACGATTACTCAAATCATATCAAACACAAGATATAATACTCTATTTTTGTTTTAAATAAAGTCGAAATTTCTAACAAAAAATATAGCTATCAAATATCTCAAAAATACCATTTCCTTCTTTTTTTCAAGGCATCGAAAAAAATCCTTTGGATTTCTATTTCTACTTTTCCTTGCATGGTGGTTTTGTCTCCCCTCTCCCCTCTTTAATGACCCGACTTCTATGGTCTTAACTGATCGTAATAAAGAGCTTTTAAGCGCTAGAATTGCCTCAGATGGACAATGGCGTTTCCCGCAAAATGAAGATATTCCTGATAAATTTGTTGCTGCAATTACAGAGTTTGAAGACCGTCGTTTCTTCTCTCATTTCGGCATTGACCCAATTGGTATTTTTCGAGCGATAAAGCAAAATTTTAGCAATGGAAGAGTCGTAAGTGGTGGTAGTACTTTAACCATGCAAACTGCCCGCTTAACAAGAAAAAACAAGCCCAGAAATATTACTCAAAAACTCATCGAAATGTGCATGGCAACGCGCATGGAATTGAAGTATTCTAAATCAGAAATATTAGCATTCTATGCTTCCAATGCGCCATTCGGTGGCAACGTAGTAGGATTAGAAGCCGCTAGTTGGCGTTATTACAATAAACGCCCAAATCTACTATCGTGGGGAGAAGCTGCGACCTTAGCGGTATTACCCAATAGTCCTGCTTTAATACATCCTGGTAGAAATAGAAATGCACTTTTGGCTAAGCGTAATCGTCTGTTAGACAGACTTTTAGCAGCAAATAAAATGGACGAATTAAGCTGTGAGTTAGCCAAAGAAGAACCTTTACCTGCCAAGCCTCTCCCCTTACCAAATACTGCACCTCATCTTTTAGACAGAGCATTTTCGGAGAAAATTAGAGGCAAAAAAACAGAAAAAACCTTAGTCAATTCAACAATTGATAAAAGTCTGCAAAATCAATTGAACACACTCATTCAAAGAAAAAATAAAACACTAAAATCAAATGAAATCCACAATCTCGCTGCCATTATTATTGATGTGAAAACTGGCGAAACTCTTGCCTATGTCGGCAATGCGAAAAATACAGGAAAAGAACACAAAGAAGCAGTAGATATCATCAAATCAAACCGAAGTACGGGGAGTATTTTAAAGCCTTTTTTATATGCTCATGCTCTACAAAATGGGACGATGACCCCGCAGTCATTACTGATTGATGTTCCTACTAATCTTGGTGGTTATAAACCCGAAAATTACAATCAAAAATATGACGGTCGTGTCTCGGCTGATAGAGCCTTGATACGCTCTCTTAATGTACCTTTTGTCCTGCTATTAAGAGAGTACGGAGTGGAAAAATTTCACAATGATTTACAGAAAATTGGCTTGACTTCTATCACGCGCACACCAAATGATTATGGACTTTCTTTGATATTGGGCGGTGCAGAAGGAAATTTGTGGGATATAACCAGTACTTACGCAAGCATGGCGCGTACTTTGAACAATTTTCAACCTTTAAGTGGTCAGTATCACCCTTTAGATTTCAAATCAGCACATTATGATATTGAACAGAAGCAAAAAGAAACAAAAGAACTCTTAAATGAAGCGCCACGATTGAATGCAGCGAGTATTTACAGCACTTTTCAAGCCATGAAAAATGTAGAACGTCCAAATGCTCTTGGTGAGTGGGAACGCTTTGGTTCGCGTCGACAAGTGGCTTGGAAAACAGGGACAAGCTTTGGTTTTCGAGATGCATGGGCAGTTGGTGTGACCCCTGATTATGCTGTGGGTGTATGGGCTGGAAATGCAGACGGAGAAGGTCGACCAGGCTGTATAGGTGTAGTGGCAGCAGCACCTGTTTTATTTGATATTTTCGCATTGTTGCCCAATAATTCAAATTGGTTTCAAGTCCCTTATGACGAGATGACAGAAGTTCCTATTTGTAAAATAAGTGGATTTAGAGCCAATGAATATTGTGAAATAGACTCGAGCTATATTCCAAATAGCAGTTTAAATTCTCGTTCTTGTCCATATCATAGGCAAGTTCATCTTGATCAGACAGCAAGTTTTCAGGTAACTGCTAATTGCCTTTCCCCTGCTGATATGCTGCATCGTTCTTGGTTTGTATTGCCACCAGTTGCCGAGCATTATTACAAGTCAAAACATCCTGATTATCAGACACTTCCTCCATTTGGAGACAATTGCAATACTGCGACAACAAATTCAGTTATGCAGTTTATCTACCCTAAAAAGAATACACAAATCTTTATTCCCAAAGATATAGATGGGGAAAAAAGTAGGACTGTTTTTGAAGTAGCGCATCGCAATCCAGCAAAGACTTTATACTGGCATATTGATGAAAAATATATTGGAAGTACGACTGATTTTCATAGCTTGGAAGTTCTACCAGAAGTTGGTAGACATTTATTGGTACTAGTAGATGAGGACGGAGAACGTGCAGAAATTAGTTTTGAAGTGGTTAACTAGAGGATAAATAATGAAAAAGGGTTTTAGCACGAAAATATGCTAAAACCCTTTTTTTGATGTCTAATTAATTCCAATTCACTCCGTCTGGCATCTGTCCAATCACACTAAAAGTATCTCCTTTATGTTCCATAATCTCTTGCCAGAGGTTTGTATCTTCATCAGGATTAAAAATGTAATTTAAATCCATATCTGCCACAACCCAACTTCCCGATTTCATCTCTTCTCGCAATTGTCCACGTGACCAACCACTATATCCCACAAAAAAGCGAATATCACTCTGCTTCACAACTCCATTTCGGATAAGGGCTTTTAATTGAGTGAAGTCTCCTCCCCACCAAACGCCATCCATGACATAGATACTATCATCTAATAAATGTCCAATGGAATGAATATAGTGAATTGTATCTGTAGCAACAGGTCCACCAAAACTAACTTCACATTCAAATTCAGGAAAATCAGCCATTAGCTCATTAATATTCATTTCAATCGTCTTATTCATGATAAAACCGACTGTTCCCTCTTTTTCATTGTGGTCAGTAATAAATATTGCAGAACGCTTAAAATGGCTATCCCACATAAATGGCTCGGCTAATAAGACGCTGCCTGCTTTTATTTTTTTATATGATTTCATAGCGTACTCGGGTTTATAATTAATCCTTGGGTAAAACTCTATAATTTTGCAATAAGATGCAAGTATAACAAAAAATAAATGACGTAAGAAGTTCCTCTTGCGTCATTTATTTTTAAACATTTTAGTTTAGTCCAAG
>CAZQTE010000409.1:0-5346 GCA_964595615.1 uncultured Saprospiraceae bacterium | reverse complement strand
GCACTTAAATGAAGAACGGTTTCTTAAATTGCTCAAAAACTCCTGTCACAAATAAAAAATTGATTTCTACCTCAACAACATATTAAAATTTGTGTTTAAAAATCAAACTAACAATCAGGTATGGATTTTTTGGGATATGGTGAATTTTATTTAAGAAGTCGATAATTCAGTTAAAAAGTATGAAAAGGAAAAGAATTCCTATTTTTTTCTAAAGATTAACGATTCTTAAGTTTGAAATTCCTATTTTTGGGAAAATCCCCTCCAAACGTACTCAAACTCAAGAAAAATGATGAAAAAGATAAAAGATATAGTCGATAGAAATGCCTTTGGGGTCTGTTCTTTTCTCGGTGATAAAATGGGCGTTGCCTCGGCGCGCGTGCGTATCTATTTTATTTATATTTCATTTGTTACCTTGGGTTCTCCTATTTTACTTTATCTATTTGCTGCGTTTTGGTTGAATGTGAAAGATTACATTCGTGAGCGTCAGAGTATTTTTCGTTAAAACAGATTTCTTTCCTTTAACTGCCATTCTTCATTTTTATCCTTTTGATTTTAAAACATAAAAAAGACCTCGCCGCGAACGACAAGGTCTTAAAAAACCTAACTCTACCCATAAGTCTTTGAAAATCAGAAAGGTATATTTCCAAGTCTAATCTTCTTATATTTTAAAAAAGGCAACGGTTGCTCGGATTTTTCGTTGAATTTTAAATCACGTTTTATAAAAAGTGAAAAATCCTAACAATCCGTTTACCTTGATGTTTTAATGGAAGGAGAACGAAAACCATGTTCTCCCGTAAATCATTTGAGGAATAATGCGAACGTGTCCAAAAAAATATGGACGTACTTTAAATCAAAATCAATCTTATCAAATACAAATTGTCAATCTCTTTATCTTGAGTTTTATTAAGGGTTAAGCTTCTCCTATGCCTTTAAACATATCAGAAGTGGCGAATTGTATTGTATGGTCTTTCCCAGTTACCGAAAAACTTAAGGCTACCATATTATAGGTGCTGAATTGAATTTCGTTGATACAATTATAAATTATGAGTTTAGGAAATGTTTGACTGTTCATAGTGGTGTCTCGTTTTGTTTAATACTTAGCCTATCCAGTAATTTTGTTGAGGGAACTTGGATTTTTGCTTATAAGTAGGTTGACGTATTTATTTCTGCAATTAAGACAGAGGATATTTTTCGTTTAATTTGGCTCTGAAAACCGCCAATACCCTACGGTCTTTAAGGATTTTCAAAGTGAAATTAAGCGGAAAATAGTCCTGTTTTAATGTTGAAATAAATATGTAAACCTACTTAAGAGGCTTTTATTTTATTATTTGTGTGTTATTTATTTGTTGGAGGGAAATGCATTTCGTTATCCGAAGTACAGTCACATTATTTCAACTACTGTACCAAAAAATAATTCCATGCGCATTTTTAAACAAAAAAAACTGATTTGTGACATTCAATAAATTTAAATTTTACACACAATAAATAATTCAACAAGTATTCACAATTGATAATCAATCATTTAATATTTACACAAAAGGATTTTAGTGATATTTTCTCGTAAAAATGTTTTTTTCATTTTTTTTTCACTTTTCTCAAAAAAAATAAAAGCAAAAAAAATCAGTCTTCAAATTTTTCTTTCGAAGGTTCAAATTTGCGATTTTTTCGTTCTACAAAAATTAAACCAAAAATTCCTTATTCCCCTACTCAACATAAATAGCCTTTAATTTGTCTCTATAGGAGAATTTTAAATCAAAAAAATATATAAATATGAAAAAGCAAGCAATCTGGAATGGTCAAGTTATCGCAGAAACAGAAGATTGGTCTAATGTAGAAGGCAATTATTATTTCCCAGCATCTGATGTCAAAAAAGAATTTATCAAAGACAGCAGCACACAAACTAGCTGTCACTGGAAAGGAATGGCAAGTTATTATACATTGAGTGTAGACGGTAAAGAGAATAAAGACGCAGCATGGTATTATCCTGAAACAAAAGATGCAGCTAAACACATTAAAGGTAAAGTGGCATTTTGGAAAGGAGTTGAAGTTAAAGATGTGTAAAAAGGTTTAATTGACTTGATTTGTTAGAATTGTTTGAGTAGTTTGTGCGTCTTAAACGAGTCTAACAAATCAAACCATTTTCTAACTACTCTAACAATTTTCCAACACGAAGTAAAATACAATGACAAAGAATCCAAGCTACACCAAAGCAAAAAATCTAATTACACGTTACGATATAGTCCGCCAACAAAGTCTAACTATTTGCGAACCTTTGCAGCCTGAAGATTATGTTGTACAACCTGACGAGGATGTAAGTCCTCCCAAATGGCACTTAGGACATATTACCTGGTTTTTTGAAAATTTTATTTTGATAGAATGGGCACAAGATTATAAGCCTTTTGATTTGCGTTTAAATTGGTTTTTCAATAGTTATTATGAAGGACAAGGAGACCGCATTCTCCGCAGCAACCGTGGAAATATGACCCGTCCGTCTTTACAGACAGTCCTAGACTATCGAAAGCATGTCGATTCTGCTATTACAGATTTGTTGTCTAACTATAAAGACGGCATTATACCACAGGAATTATATAAATTGATAGAAGTTGGCTTGCAACACGAACAACAGCATCAAGAGTTATTAGTGACTGATATAAAATACATTCTCGGTACTAATCCTTATCATCCTGCCTATCGTAACGATACTGAAACACCTATTTCTTCTCCTCCTGCCGCTATGGATTTTTTAGAAATGGAAGAAGGTATTTATGAGATTGGCTATAAAGGCAAAGATTTTTGTTGGGATAATGAACAAAGCGCGCATAAAGTTTATTTACAGCCTTATAAGATTGCAAATCGTCTGGTAACTAATGGCGAGTTCATGGAATTCATGGAGGCTGGAGGTTATGAAAATCACGAATATTGGCTGAGCGAAGGTTGGGGCTGGGTCAAAGATTTGGAAGAACGTGCACCTTTATATTGGTATAAAAAAGACGGCGAATGGTTTCAGTATACGATGTACGGTTTGGAAAAGGTCAATCCTGATTTGCCAGTGACACATGTTTCTTATTTTGAGGCGGATGCTTATGCGGCATGGAAAGGGATGCGTTTACCAACTGAATTTGAATGGGAAGCGGCTTGTCGTCATCATGTCAATCATATTCCAGAAAACGCCAATTTTTCAGAAAATGGCATCTTTCATCCTACAGCTCGTCAGACAGATATTGATTATCAGTTTTTAGGTGATGTGTGGGAATGGACGGGCAGTGCTTATTTAGCTTATCCTAATTATCCACGATTTAAAGGTGCGTTGGGAGAATACAATGGTAAATTCATGGTCAATCAAATGGTTTTGCGAGGCGGTTCTTGTGCGACACCACGTACACACATTCGTTTAACTTACCGAAATTTCTTTCAGACAGATAAACGTTGGCAGTTTACTGGAATTCGTTTGGCAGAATAAGTGGTGTTTTGTTTCTTTGTGGCGTGGGAGGTTTTTCACCGTAAAGACAGAGAGGCGGAGAGTTCTTTTTTAAATAGTTAATTGGTTTACCATGTTGATTATCAACATCTTATTCAAGACAATTCCGATTAACTTATTTTGCACGATATTTACAATACTATTTGCCAATTTTGAGAAGCGAATGAGAGAAGTCATTCAAAACTCAAAATTCTTCATTCAGAATTAACACAGTTAATGAACAGTACCGAAAATAATAGCCCGTCGGGCATTCAGATATGGACACCTCTTTTACTCGGTCTTGCTGTGGTCGGCGGTATGTTTCTAGGTATGCGGATGAATAATTCTGGACCAAGCATTCAACGTGTAACGGCTACTGATAGTGTACCAGTCTCTACCGTTGGTCAAGGTCGTGTAGAGGAAATCATTCGTTATATTGAAGCGAAATATGTGGATGGTGTCGATACAGAAGAAATGGTAAATAATGCCATTCAAAATCTGATTGGTGACCTAGACCCACATTCCAATTACATTCCTGCTAAGGAATTGAAAGAAATAAACGAGCAATTAGAGGGAAGTTTTGACGGGATTGGTATTGAGTATATGATTTTGGATGACACTATCGTAGTAGTAACACCACTAGCTGGCGGTCCATCTGAGGCAGCAGGTATTCAAGTTGGAGATAAGCTTTTGACGATTGAAGATTCTCTAGTAGCTGGTGTGAATATTGATAATTTTGGGATAATGAATCAACTGCGTGGCGAGGCAGGAACAGATGTGGATTTGACAATCAAACGCAGTAGTGAAAGTGAACCAATTGCATTTACAATTACACGTGATAAAATTCCAAATCACAGTGTTGATGTTTCTTATATGCTGGAGGACGAGATTGGCTATATAAAAATCAATCGCTTTAGTTCTAAGACATACGAGGAATTCATGGCAGGTATTGAGGACTTAGCAAATGAGGGTATGAAAAATATTGTAATTGACTTACGCCATAATCCTGGTGGCTACTTACAAGAAGCTACGCAGATGCTAAGTCAGTTATTTAAAGAAAAAGGTTTGCTTTTAGTTTATACAGAGGGAGACCATGTGAGTCGCTCGGATTATGAGTCAAAAGGTCATCAGTTTTTTGAAATTGACCAGATTGCTGTTTTGATTGATGAAGGCTCGGCAAGTGCAAGTGAAATCATGGCAGGTGCACTACAAGACCACGATAGAGCTTGGATAATTGGTCGTCGTTCTTTTGGTAAAGGTTTGGTTCAAGAGCAATATACATTGAAGGACGGAAGTGCTTTGCGTTTGACTGTAGCACGTTATTACACACCTTCTGGTCGTAGTATTCAGAAGGCTTATGATGACCGCGAAGATTATGATACAGATGTTTTTGACCGCTATGAAACGGGAGAGTTATTGAGTGCTGACAGTATTTCTATGGCAGATAGTTTAGAATATTTTACGGATTTGGGTCGTAAAGTTTATGGTGGCGGAGGTATTGTTCCTGAAATTTTTGTTCCTCTAGATACCATAACAATGGATGCGGATTACATTCGTTTGCGTCAATTTGTCCCTCAGTTTGCTTTCCGTTACAAAGATGCTAATCCAACTACTTTTACAGAACAGGATTTTGCGACTTTTAATAGAACTTTTCGTGAGGACGGTTCTGCTTGGACTGAGTTTTTAGCTTATGCTGCCGAACGCGGCGAAGAGTATGTAGAAAAAAATGCAAAAGACCGTCGAGTAACGCGCGAGTTACAAAATTTTATGAAAGCACGTTTAGCAAAATTACTTTTTGGTGATGAGGCGATGTACAATGTCTTAAATCAAAGCGATGATATGGTGAAGGAGGCTTTGGAGGTTTTGAGGTCTCGTAAGCCGATTGTGGA
>CAZQTE010000408.1:0-5350 GCA_964595615.1 uncultured Saprospiraceae bacterium | reverse complement strand
CTTAGAAGAAAAAATTACTACGCACTATGGCTCAACTTATTAAATCACTTTTTTACGTAAATTTAAGAATTAAAACCAAATCATCTAAAGATTTACACAGTTTCCAAAAACTAAAAAAGGCTCCCCCGCAAGCGGAAGAGCCTTCTTTCGACTTAGTAGCTAAAGCTACCGTCACTGGTGTTAATTCAAAAACTCATAAACCCCAGCAATACCTTGTCCACCACCCACACAAGCTGTCACCATACCGTATTTATTACCACGGCGGCGCATTTCGTTGAATAGTTGAGTCGATAATTTTGCACCCGTACATCCGAGTGGGTGACCTAATGCAATTGCTCCACCGTTTACATTAACGATGTCTGGATTTAAACCAGCTTCTTTGATAACAGCTAAAGCTTGTGTTGCGAATGCTTCGTTTAACTCAATCAAGTCAATATCATTCAACTTCAAACCTGCCTGCGTCAATGCCTTTGGAATAGCCGCACAAGGACCGATACCCATGTGTAATGGCTCAACTCCCGCCACTGAACAAGATGCCAAACGAGCGATAGGCTCTAAGCCCAATTGCTTCACCATTTCACCACTCATCACGAGTACGAATGATGCACCGTCAGAAGTCTGAGAAGAGTTACCAGCCGTCACGATACCTTTGTTACGGAATGCTGGGCGTAAACGCGCCAATCCTTCCATACTCGTACCACGACGCAATCCTTCATCCGTATCAACCACGTGAGAAGTCTCTACACGTTTTCCGTCTTTTACGAATACATTAGGAACAGTCACAGGAACGATTTCATCTTTGAATTTTCCTGCATCAATTGCTGCCGCTGCTTTGGCATGTGAAGCTACAGAAAATTCATCTGCTTGCTCACGCGTTACATTCCATTTAGAAGCAACTTCCTCGGCTGTGATACCCATTCCTACAGTGTAGTCTGGTGTGTCTTTTGCGACATTGTATGCTGGTGCTAATTTATATCCCGTCATTGGAATAGAACTCATGCTCTCTGTTCCACCTGCTACATAAATTTGTCCCATGCCTGCTTTTACCTTTGCTACAGCGATAGAGATTGTTTCCAATCCTGATGCACAGTAACGGTTTACAGTCATGCCAGGTACTGGTTTTCCCATTGCGCGCAATGAGATTTGGCGACCAATTTGTAGACCTTGCTCCCCTTCTGGGTTCGCACAGCCGACGATTACGTCATCTACTAAGTGCGGGTCTAATTCTGGCGTTTGCGCCAATAAATGTTTGATTACGTCAACTGCCAAGTCATCTGACCGGTAGTTTTTGAAGCCTCCGCGTCCTGCTTTTCCAGCGGCAGAGCGATATGCTTTTACGATATATGCGTCCATCTTTTAAGATTTTAGATATTAGACGTTGGACGTTAGACTGCATGCGTGATGTGTACTTCCGTCTCTTGTCTAATTTCTTATGTCTCTTCTTCCTATCCAAACTTCTTTTTGAATGAGCGTGTCATTCTTTGAAATTTGTTTATTTCACTAACTAATTTGTCACAATCATTTTGAGACAAGTATTCCAAATCATAAGCTAACAGCAACTGCGTTTCTACTTCGCACGATGAACCCAAAGCCACACTTAAAAAGTAGGCCAAAGACTTATCACTATCTCTCCCACATCCTTCGGCAATATTTGAAGGCATTGAAACAGCACATCTTCTGATTTGATTAGTAAGTCCAAATAATTCCTCTTTCGGAAAAGACTTTGTTATTTTATAAATTTCCTTAACAATGTTACGCGCAGATTTCCAAATCATTAGTTCTCTAAAGTTGTGCATTTTCTCAGATTTTGAATTTAAAAAGGAGTATGTTTTAAAAATGCAATATAACATTAAAATTTAATCTTGCATTCTAAAAAATATACAAAACAAAAATAAAAATCTAAAAATGCCCAAGTCATACTGGAGAGTCTAAGGTCTAAAATCTAACGTCTAACATCTCCCATTCTAATTCCTCAAAGGCTTATTCTTCGTCAACATATGCTGAATACGCTCCATCGTTTTCTGCTCACCAGCCAACGAAATAAACGCCTCACGTTCAATGTCTAACAAATACTGCTCACTCACTTTTTGCGTACCCGTCAAGTCACCACCACATAAAACGTGCGCTACTTTATGCGCGATTTTGATGTCGTGTTCACTTGCGTAATGTCCGCGTTTGAGTTCGTTTGCTGCTGCGTATAATGCACCTAAGCCCGTTCTTCCTAAGACAGTAACATCTTGACGTTCAACAGGTTGTGTATAGGCGTCTGCCAATTCCAAAACCTTTTTCTTCGCTTCTGCGATGTTTGATTTTGTATTGATAACGACCTCGTCTTTAGATTTCAAGAGGTAGCCCATGTTAAATGCTTCGTGTGCAGAAGTTGCGACACTTGCCATGGCGATAGTCTTGAATTTATCAATCAAAGTTGGGATTTGAACATCACCAGGGAAGTAGCTGTCAGAAGCGCGTAATGCGAATTCTTTTGTTCCACCACCACCTGGGATAAGACCAACACCAACTTCTACCAAACCGATATATGACTCAGCAGCAGACATAGAAGCGTCACAGTGCATGATAGTTTCACAACCACCACCGAAAGTGTATCCTTGAGTCGCTGCTACGACAGGAATGCTACTGTAACGACAACGCATCATTGTTTTTTGGAATTGGTCAACTGCGAAGTTCAATTCATCCCATTCTTGTTGGAATGCGAATTGGGCAATCATCATTAGGTTCGCTCCAACTGTAAAGTTTTTCGCGCTGTTACCAATGACCAAACCTTTCCATTTGCCTTCTTCTGCGATTGTGATTGCTTCTTGGATGCCTTTAAGTACACCCTCTCCCATTGAGTTGGCTTTACTGCGGTATTCCAAACATAAAACACCGCTTCCGATGTCGTGTAGTACAACTTCGCTGTTTTCGAAAACTGCTGTTTTCTCGCGATAGTTGTCTAAGTGGATATTTTGCTTCGTGCCTGGTACGGTTACGTAAGCTTTTTTCTCGCGGTCGTAGTATTTTAACTGACCTTTTTCTCTGATGTAGAAAGACTCATGACCCGCTTTTTTCATTTCTGTAATCCAAGCCGCAGGTTTTAAACCCTCTTCTTTGATTGCTTTCAGACCTTCATCCAAACCGACCATATCCCAATACTGGAATGGACCCGCTTCCCATGCAAAACCTGCACGTAAAGCATCATCTACAGAATATAGTTGGTCAGCGATTTCTGGAATACGGTTACTCGCATAAGCAAATAAACCCGCCAAAGAACGACGCACTAATTGACCACCTTTATCTTCTGCTTTAAAAAACATACGGATACGACGGTCTAATTCTTCTATTTGCTTAGCATTGCCTAAAGAAGCTAAGTTTTCGCGTTCTTGCTTTTCGTATTCGTTGGTGGCGAGATTTAGGGCAAGAATGATAGATTTACCACGTTCGTCGCGCTCTTTGGTCTTTTTATAAAAACCTTGACCACTTTTATTGCCGTAAAATTTGTTGTCGTTTAAGAACATCATATATGGTGATGGTTCGTAAACGGGAGCTTGTTCGTCAGGTGCATTCTCAAGGATACCTTTAGATACTTTAATCGCAGTATCTAAACCTACCAAGTCACCTAAACGGAATGTTCCTGTATTTGGACGACCGATTGCTGGTCCTGTGATTTTATCAACTGTCCCAATTTTCAAACCTAATTCTTCCGTCAATTTGTACACCTTAGACATCGCGTAGACACCGATACGATTACCGATAAATGCAGGAGTATCTTTGGCTAAAACAGAGTCTTTTCCTAAGAAGTTACGACCGTAATTCATGAAAAAGTTAATGACTGCTTTACTTGTTTTTGGTCCAGGAATAACCTCAAATAAACGTAAATAACGAGGAGGATTGAAGAAGTGCGTTCCACAGAAGTGCTTTTGGAAGTCTGCACTTCGTCCCTCAGACATAAAACGAATCGGAATACCAGAAGTATTAGAAGTCACCAAAGAACCTTTTGAACGGTATTTATCCACTTGCTCAAAAATGATTTTCTTGATGTCTAAGCGTTCGACTACAACTTCGATAATCCAGTCGCAATCTTTGATTTTTGGCATATCATCCGTGAAATTACCTAAAGTAATACGAGATGCGAATGCTTTGTCATAAAGCGGTGCTGGTTTCGTTTTCATTGCTGCTTTCATGGCAGCAGTAGCCAAGCTATTACGCGCGGCTTTGTTATCTTTTTTGTCTTCGGGAAGGTCACGAGGAACCATGTCCAACATCAAGACTTCGAGTCCAATATTGGCTAAATGACAGGCGATTCCTGACCCCATAATACCGGAACCAAGGACGGCGCACTTTCTAATTCTTCTCATATTTATAAATTAGTTGACGGTTGATAATTAATTATCAGTTGACGGTCGGTCAACTGATTAATTGAGCGTTTTGTTGCCTTTTAAACGGATTAAAGGCTAAGAAAGTTTTGTAAGGCTGATTTAGCGAAAATTCGCTGGCGCTGCGAAGGTAGGGATTTTTTTGGGCTGTGCAAGGAGAGAAATGGGAATTTTTGGATGTAATTGTGCTTGACTATATGCGATACCTTGTAAAAATCAATTTATTCTACTAATTTGCACAAGAGTCAGTCAATATTCTCTTTAAAATATCTGGTTCTTCGTCAAATCGTGTGAAAGTGACATAAAAAAAATAAAAACCTAAGAAGCTGTTTGATTTTAGCTTTTCCTTTTTTTCCTGTCATGACTTGTCCCGCGCAACGGGACGATTTGACGAAGAACGAAATATCTTAATCATATAAACTAAAAAAACGACCATGAAAACAATCGTTAGTGTAATCTTTACTTTGACTTTAGTTATCTGTATGAGTACCAAGACTTTTGCAGTTAATACTGTGCAAAAAGGAACTGATATCTCCATTTTTTCAGAAATGTCAGCCCAAGATTTTTTGCAAATGGAAGCAAAAGACTTAGAAGAAATAACTGGTAAAAGAGTACGTCTCAAAGACCGTTATGCATTAATAATGACTAAGCGTCTTCTTAAGAAAGAATTAAAAAAAGGCAATGAAATCAATATAAGTGAAGAATTTAAAGAAAATAAGAATGGGTTTAGTGTCGTTGGATTCCTATTAGGTTTCTTCCTTAGCTTTATTGGTGCGCTTTTAGCATGGATATTCTTTAAAGACGGTTTGAAATCAGCATTATTGGGAATGCTTTGCTCATTCATCATTATTCTTTTATCAGTTTTATTATAGTTTGGACTTTGGACAAAAGATATTAGATTTTAGATGTTAGACTCTTAAAGCGGAAAATCAATTTTTCGCCTTTAGGGCGAACGAAAAGTCGTTTTCCTAATATGTAAA
>CAZQTE010000407.1:0-5375 GCA_964595615.1 uncultured Saprospiraceae bacterium | reverse complement strand
CATATTCTCCGACGACCGAGAAAAAAGTCATCACGCGCATTGCGAAAATGAAAAGTGAAACCTTACCACAATTGTACCGCTTGGTCAAAGCCTACGCCGATACTCGTGAATGGTCAGAAAAGTACGATTTAGAAGGAACGGTAGATCAACACATCAAAAAGCTCAAGAAGTTAGAACGCACCGAGCGCAATATTTTGGCAAAGAATGATTTGACAATCAAGGACGACTTTACCGCCTTAATTGAAAAGTACCAACAGCAAATCGAGCAAATCGAAAAGTACATTAAGCAAGTCACTTCCCCACAAAATCAGCTAAAATTGATGTTGGAAATAACTGCCGAAAAAGAAGCCAAACAAATGGCGAGCAAACCGACCGAAGAACGAGTCGAAGAATTCAAACGCTTGAACTATTTATTAGAATGCCGCGATGAAGACATGGACGGACAAGACGACCAAGGCAATGTTTGTACGATTTACGGGATAAACAGGGGAGAAGGCACCCAGAAAGTCAAAATCCATAAGGAAAAAGATTGGGAAATCTCCTTTGCCGATTATCAAGAACGCCAATTGGCAGCCTTACCAGAAAAAGAACGGGCGCGCAAAGAGGAGAGCGCATTGGACATGGAAATCATGCGCCACAATCACCACTTTGCAGTCGTGAAAGCATTAGAACGTGGGGAAAATGTTCCACCTGAAGTAGAAAAGGAATACGCAGGTAAATTGCCCAAAAAAGAGAAAAACGGAACAACAAAGTCAAGTAAGACAAAGGGAAAGAAAAGTACCAACGAAAAAAGTAAAGTAGTTCCGAAATTCCGCATGAGCAAAACCCTCAAAGACCTAATTCCCAAACACCAACAACAAGTCATCAAAGATTGGAATGACGAACTAAAGCACAATGTACTCGCGCCGCTGAATGCTCAATTGAAAGCCATACCCAAATCAGCAAAGAGCAGCACCATTGACCGCTACATCGTGTATGCGCACTATTTCTACGGCAGCTCTGATTGGTTCATCGTTGAGCGCGACGGCGAACATTATCTCTATGGCTATGTGATTTTGAATGGCGATAGCGTGATGTCAGAAATCGGCGGTATCGGACTGCGTGAACTGACGGAACACGGCGGTATTGAACTGGATTTCTACTGGACACCAAAATATTTAGCAGAAGCCAAATATCAAGCAGACCCTGATTTTTTTCGAGAACCAGACTTTTCTTTAGCCGAAGACATTCGAGCAGGAGAGGAGCAGGCGATACCAGGCATACAGGTCGAGATGAATGCGCCACCCAATGCAAAAATGTTGGAGCGCATCAAAAAGGATTACGAGAAATATCCCGTCTATCGCGGACGCAAAGGCATGGATGATTTTTTGAGTCAAAACTATCCGCATTATGCAGAATTTGCGCAGATGATTTGGGAGGTATTTTATCCAGATGACGAAGAGCAAAAAGACTTCAAAGAGATAGAGAAGAAGAGACTAAGGGCAAAGAAGTTTGCATTAAAGCAAGACCAAGCAATCCGTATTTTAGAAATGGAAACCAAACAGCAGGCATAATTCAAAAGAAGCATTAACTAATTAACAATGAGCAAAAATTCCAACAATTGGAAAGACAAAGCATGGTTCGGCTTGCTACTGCTTGACGAAGTACCCGTTTCGTACCGTTTTAAGCCGCAGGATAAGGTATTGCCGCCTCGCTTGGAATTTGAAAGTCTGGAAAAAGGGCAAGCGAATAGTTTGACCGATACGGGCTATCGCAATGAATTTTTTCCAAACATCGCAGCGGACACGAGTATCAAATCCGCGACCGATTTGGTGCAACAGTATTTGCAAGCACGTATTCCAAAGGCAAAAGTAGTCCTCATTGCTCGCACGACCGAGGAGCAAAAAGCAGATGAAGTCCTCAAAGGAGTAGAAGAATTATACCTCCGTTTGGATAGAGGAAAAGAAGCCGCCGATGCCCGCAGTCGAATTGGAAAACCATTGCCGCAGTATTTTGATTTAGAGGGCTACGAAAGACTTGCCAAAGCAACCGAAAGACAGGTGAATATTGCCAAAGGCAAGCAAAACGCAGCCTATGATTTTCCGAAAACAGATTATGCAAAGTTTGAGCGCATTGTCATGAGTGGTCGCAAGCGGACGATTGAATTGAGCGAAAACAAGCGCGTGCTAAAAGCGATGCAGACGGGTCATACAATGTACAATCAACTCTTGAGTTTGATTGGGAAATATGGTTGGCAAGAGAGTGACCTGCGTCATGCACGCGGTATGGCAATGGCGGATATACCCGCAGTGCTGGGCACAATCACGGGAAGTTTACAACGCATTCTTTCACAAGAACAAGCCGAAGAAAAAGGCTACAAACGCGCTGATAAAAGCAAACGCGAGACAGCATATAAATCATTTTACGACAACATCTCAAAAGCAAAAAAAGTGTATCAAACAGCAATAGAAGAATTAGCAAAGAAAAAATCAGAGAAAGCCACCCAAAAAGCCGCTAAAGGCGAATGGGTAGGAGAGGACAAAGCCGAAGTCTTGGAATTGAGAGCAGGTGTAGAAGTCAAAGTCGGCATGTTTCTCCGCCGTCCAGAAGAACCATTTTTTATCGAAATTCTCAAAATCGAGGAGAAAGACTATCGCAATATTGGTAAACGAACATTGCTGACTTATCGCAATCACATGCTCTCAACCATTTCGACTTATGAGAGCGAAGGGGTGTATTGGGAGAATTTTCAAAAGAATAACCGAGCAGCCGAAGTCTTAACTAAAGCAGAAAGCAAAAAACTTTGGGAGGAAGCAATGCAAGCCCTACCCGATGAGGAACAGACCGCTTTAATTGAGAACATCAAAAAGCTAATCAAGAACGAAAATCTACAAACGGCGGAGTTTGAGTTACAGGACTATTTTCGCAAAGTCGTGCTGCGCGAACCAGAAAAAATCAAGACCTTTTTTCATTTGCGCAATGCGATACCAAATAAAAAGTTTCGTCCCTGTTTGTGTACGGAAGACTTGCGCGAAGATGTGCGCAAGGCTTTTTACGAGCGATTGGAAGACAACTTGTTTGCCTACATTCCCAAAGATTCTTTAGTAAAGCTACGAAAGCTGACCGACCGCAGCGGCTACGAAGCCGACCCTGATGACAAGCACTTGAAAGACCTGATAAAACCTTTTGTCAGCAAAGACCAATTGCGACCAGCGATGTGGGGCGTGAACTTTTCAGACAAAGGAACGGCGATGACCGATGCGCATCGTTTGCTACTTTTACCCAAAGTCAAAACGGGTAAGAAAGGTACTTACTGTATGACACGCAAGTGCTTTAAAGACAATGATTTTCAGGCGGAGATAGACTCGCGCTATCCTGATTATGCCGCGATATTGCCGCAGCCAGAAGATGAGTATCAATGCTTCATTTTAGATGTACAGCAAATCCGCTATTTCATCAAGACTTTGGAAAACAATGGCATAGTGGGTAGTAGCAGAATAGTCCGTTTTAACTTCGTTTACGGCGCAGATGAATACCTCCGTTTCAATGCGACTAAAATCCTTTTGCCTATGGTAGAAACCTTGGGCAAATTAGGACACGAAAAGGTAAAGATGTGGGTGACCAAGCACAATGCCGCAGTTGTCTTTACAGGTATCGACTCAACGCGCAAGGACATCGGCACCGCCTTTCAAAAAGAGCTTTTACTCGGAATGCCACTTTTTGCGGGTGACAATCGAGCAGAGTTTGAGGAGTCCACAGAGTTGGGAGATTTGATGATTGATTTGGATGCAGGCAAAACGTGGTTTAATGGCGCAGAAGGTAAGACCATTGCTTTTGAAGTTGAGATTGATAAAACAGAGTCAAAGACGGCTAATAAAAAGCAAGTCAAATCGACAAAATCAAAAGAGGAAGAGCTTGCTAAAGCCAAACTATTAAAAATAAAAATGGCGCAAATGCAAGACCAAGAAATACGCGTCTTAGAAATGGAAATGGAGAAGGAAGCAGCATAAATTGAAGCTTCTTTTTTCAAATGAACCTATTTAACAAAAAATATTCAACAACAAAACAAACGAAAACGACACACGACATAAAACACGCAAAACAACACACGTAAAAATAGAACACTATGAGCTATAAAACAGCACAAATTAAAGGCGAAGATTTTGGATTACTCTCTCCAAAATTACGCGAAGAAATCAATAATATCAAAAATTATACAGAAGGCTACAACATGGAGTACTTCGATATTTTTGAAAACAATGACCAACGCCTATTTGCTTTGGCAGAAGCAGAATTAGAAAGAGCAAAGGCTAAAAAGTCAGAGGAAAAACCGAAGGTAGAGAAGAAAGCAGAGTCACCAAAACCGAAAGCTACGGAAAAACCTACGGAAAAGCCAAAGGCAAAAGAAACCAAAAAGGAAGAAAAAAAGCCAGCGGTTAAAGCCGTTGAGAAAGAGGAAAAGGTAGAAAAAACTAAATCAGAGAACCCTGATTATGTACACAGTTGGAAGAGAAAGATTTCTGATGCTTCTTTTGATGCAGCGGCAAAAGTAGAATTGACTTGCGATTTCCGAGTTTTGACGGCGGAAAAAAGTGGTAAAGTAGAGATTAAATCAACCTTCAATAAAGGCGATAAATTATTGGTACACGAAGACGGCTATCCATTTGCGGTAATGACCGAAGCTGCTTATGAGAAACGCTGCAAAGTTCTCAAAAAATCATCTACGCCACGCTCTAAAAAAGAACCTGCTGCCAAACAGCCCAAGAAAGCGGAGGTCATCCAAACATTTTTAAACAATCCTTCCGTACCGCTTTTGACTTGGTTAGACGGACAGATTGAACTTTGGAAAAACCGTCAGTCTAACCAGAAAATTACCAAGATTATGGTGATTTTAAAGACGGGTGAAATCGTGATTGAATATACGCACTATGATAAGTTGTTGCGTGTGGCAGATTTACGATACAGCTATCATAAGATTTGTCCAGAGACGGCTAAGTTGACGAAGATGCTTCCTCCTAAACGGGGCACTTATCGGATGTTGGTGACTAAACAGGCACTTAAGGAACAATACGCGACCAATCGCAATTGGGAAGAATGTCAGCTTTGGATACGGGAGGCTTATCAATGTTCTCGTGACGGGGATTGTTCTAAGGAGCAGAAGGAGTTGTTTTCGCTTTATTACAAGCAATGTGGTGACCAGCGCGTGAAGGAGGAGAATATTGCTTATTTACGTTGGTTGCATAAAAAAACTGGGGAGCAGTGGAAGAGGGGGGAGGAGTCTTATTTGGGGGCTTTTGCGCGGGTGAAGCGGGAGTTGAAGGAAAAGTAAAAAAATGTATCGTCCTAAAATAACTTTACAGTTAAAAAGATAATCCTGCTATAATTTGACAATCAAG
>CAZQTE010000406.1:0-5375 GCA_964595615.1 uncultured Saprospiraceae bacterium | reverse complement strand
TAAACAACAGAAATTAGTCTAATTATTCGAAAAGTTATTGTTCTGAGGGTTGAAAATGAATATTCTGTGCTTTTATCTTTTAAAACTGTCACAGAGTTCTTCTTTTGGCCTGTCATTTGCAATATAGTTAATACACAATAACACACTTTTTAAGATACTCGCGCATTACTCATTATTTAATCTTAATAAAAGATTTACGAACATATTAGATATAAGTAGCTTTGTACAACAATTTATGTTGTCACAAAGCAACGCTTTTATCTCAAATTGTTTTCGTAAAACACCTGATTATTACATTTATATTATGAAGCCAACGAGTAAACACATATTAGCCTCGCTTTTTGTATCAGTCTTACTGAGCATACCAATGGTGCACAGCAATGCACAGCAGGAAGGAAAAGCGGTATTTGCAAGTTACAAACCTGCAAAGAAGGAGGGTGTCGAAGTTCCCAAACGGTTAGAACGAAAATTTCGAAGAGATGCAGCACGTCTTGCTTTGCGTCTTACTGCAGAGCAAGAGGACTTAAGATACCAAAGTATCAGCATACCTCGTAATAATATTGAAACGTTCTATAGCGTTTTATCTACTATTTACTCTAAAGACCAGACTGCACAGTCTATTGCAAACTGTAATGTTCATACTTTCCCAGACCCCTCAATTGACCGTTTTATCGTAATTTTTGATAAAAATGTCGCATGGGCAGAACCATTACAAATGGGTATCAGCGAAACTGATAGCGATGAGATTAATGAGCTTTTAGACCAGTACGATTTGGTTTTGGACAAGCATGTACAGTGGAATGATACACAAGATGCTATCACTATTCGTTCAAAAGAGCCTTTAAATATGGCAGCTTTGGCGAATGAATTCTACAATGTAGAAGGTGTTGCAGAGATTGACCTAGGTGTACCTGATGTAGGCGGAAATGACATTCAAATTCGTCGTGTAGAAGCTGGCTGGACAGTGCAATATATTTTGCGTTTTGGTTCTCAAATCACAGGAAATGGGAAGCAACATGTTTGGATTTATCAAGCAAATGACGGCGGTGAAATCAAACTCGTAAAAGAGGAAGGTGACCCAATTCCAGAATGGATGCGTTGTGAGCTGAAATTGCCTAGTGATAATATGGCAATTAATAAGATTTAAAAGACAAGGATTAAAGCCTAAATTAAGAGAGACAAAAGGGAGAGCAGATAATATCTGTTCTCCCTTTTGTTTTTATCGTTCTTTTACTACTACTCCTACTAGCCTTAATTCTCCCCAGACTTCCCCCTCTTCGCTAATATACCTGCAAGAACACCAGGAAAAAACCGTTTTAAATAAACGCCCAACTTCTCTTTTCCTCCGACATAGATTTCTCTTTCTTCCTTTCTTATAGCTTTCAGAATACGCTGAGCTAGGTCTTCTGGCGACATTCCATTCTCTTGATTATCATCCATTTGCCCCGAAGGTTTGCCGTCAGATGTTAAGGCATTTTTTGAAATATCAGTGCGGATATAACCTGGACAAACTAATAAAACCTTGATACCATGATGTGTATTTTCTGCGCGTAATGCATCAAAAAAACCATGTAAGGCATGTTTTGCGCCGCAATAGGCTGAACGTTGAGGAACGCCCATTTTGCCTGATAAACTACTCATCGTTATAAACATTCCGTTGCCTTTCTCTACCATTTTAGGCAATACCGCTTTTGTCATTGCAACTGTTCCGAAGTAGTCGACATCCATGATGCGTTTGTCGACATCTAATCCTGTTTCTAATACAGTTCCACGTTGAGAAATACCAGCATTATTGACTAAGACATCGATTGTACCATATTGATTTTCAATAGATTGAGCGATACTAGGTATTTCGTCATGCTTAGCTACATCTAAGACTTGGGTGATGATTTCTGTACTGCCTGTACAGTTATTTTTCACACGTTCTAGCTCTGCGATACGACGTCCAGAGAGGATAATTTTACCTGCACCTGCCTTTGTGAATGCGTACGTTAAAGCTTCGCCAATACCTGATGATGCTCCTGTTATCCAGATGGTTTTGTCTGTTAAATTCATTCTATATTTGTATATCTAACCAAGCACTTATTTCGCGCATTTTTAATTAAAAAAATCGACTCGCTTGTAGTTCTTCGTTTTGTAATATTTTGGTTTGGTGTCCATTCTCACATGTAACCAGATGACACCCATACCCGCTGTATTGAGCCAAATCATTGGTTTTTCTTCAATTTCTCGCTGAACAATAGTGCCTACTTTTTGGAAAAAAGCTTGGATTTGAGCGTTTTCTGCATTGAAAATAAAGCTTCCAAAGTGTTTATAAATCTCAGAATTTGATTGCTTTGTTGGAATGACCAAACGTGCATTTTTCCCTAAATTTAGAAAGTCTTCTGCCCCATTTGAGCTATTTAAATAATCTGAGAAAGCTTGTTCATTAATCGTACGACTATCTAAGGTTTTACTTTTTTGTAAAATGCATTCGTAAGGTTTACTTATCGTATTTTCCGTTAATCCAGGATGTTCCCAGAAGAAAGCTTTGAAGCCAAAATCTTTTAATGAATTAACGTAAAAGTCGATAAACTCAGGCTCTTTCTCCCAAAGTTTAAATACTTTTTGGAAGCTAATTGAGCTTTCATTTTCTAAGATTTTAAAACGAACGGCTGTATCGCCTTGTCCTAATATTTTGATTGAGTACATTTTTAGATGTTAGATATTAGCCTGTCCCGTATTTTCAATCGGGAACTTTAGATATTGGACTTTTTTCCTGCATTTTAATCATCTAAAATATCCAATAAAGTCTGGACCATTCTTGAAAACTGTCTATCTGCATCGTCTGGACTAATCGTATTTAGATTTTTGTCGCGTTCTACTCTATTCCATTTTTGTCTTATTTGTAATGCGTCATTATAATTGGGTCCATTAGGAGAAAGATTTTCAATAAGCAAATCGATTGCTTTTGGCATTTCATCTTCTCCGATGTACTGACGGCATTTTTGACGGATTTCACTGGACAAATCCATTTTTTCACGCTCTATTGGTTCAGGTTCTTCCGCGGCATCAGCAGTTAATCCCATTACCATTCCTGTGGATTCTTCTCCTGGCTTTTTAGTAACTACATAATAAATCAGGTAAAAGTGTAAAGGCAAGTAGGCGAGCAAAACCTTGACTGGATGTGTATAATTTCCTCCTATTGCTAAGACAAATGCAAGAGATGAGAAAAATCCGCCAATCACAAAATTTGACTTTGATAGGTAATCTTTATTTTTAGCAAAAGTTATTTTAAAAAGGGATAAAACAACAATGCCTAACCAAATTAGAGCTACCCATCCATAAGAAGCAAATCGTCCCGTTAATTTCATAGTAACAACTAATACTATCAAAATCACCATCAAAGCAACCATGCTTCGTTTCTTATTCTGTACTGTCATAGTTTTCTCTTTTATTCTTCACCAATGTATTCTACAATTTATTCTTAGTAGTAAGTCAAGCTAATTGTGATAAGTTCGCGTGAGGGAATTTTTTGTCTGTTGTTTTTTAAAAATTCTTGCATAGCCCAGCTACGGAATAATTTTTAAAAAGCAACAGGCGAGAAATTATCCGCGCCAACTTATCGTAATTGGTTTGACTTACTACTTAGGAACGCTGAAAGAATAAGTTATATCGCCATACTACTTTCCTTGGCACAACTTTCTAAAATAAGAAAACTCAGCAACAGAAAAGTACAAATTTTGGCTATTTGGAATATCGTTTTCATTTTGGTTCTTTTTTATTTCTCTTCTTCCAAATACTCGACAAATTTATTTTTAGCCAAATGATATTGACCTAAAAATTTAGATGGTTCCATGAATTTTGCCTCCTCATGTTCTACTTTATACCATTCATAAATCAAAGCTGTACAGTAATGGTTTTCGGTAAAAGGCATAGAGTCAAACTGAGAAGGTAAGCGATTCAATCCTGAAGATAGAAAATCTTGTCCTTCTGACATCAACATAATTCTATCTGTCATTTGTACATTGTCAGAAGTTACTAAAAATACGATAATTCTATAGTGTCCCTCATTCGCAAAGAACAAAGATTTGAAATAAGACAGTAGGTCAAAACTGCTACTTGACCCTGTATCGCTGACATTCCAACGCTCCTCCGCTACGGCTGGCGTGCCGTCTGGTTCTATTTTCTCAATGCGTGTAACAAGCGCATATCCATTAGGAATTTGATAGTAAGACTTTTCATAATAACCACTCTTTTTCAAGGCATTTTCGATGCGCTCACTACTTTGAGTTAGGTTATTTATTCCCGAAAAAAGATTTTTGTCAAAGGTATAATTGGCAGATGCTTTGGGAGGTGGAAAAGGGAATTCTGGCATTTCAAGGGCTGATAGTACCATTGTAGCAGCCACTTGATATTCTCTAAAAATATCGTAACTGTAAGCGTTAGAGTTCACACGAGAACTACTTTCTGTAGTGGCATCTATATTCTCAAAAGCAGATTTAAGTGGCTGCGATTCAAATATTTGGGCTATTAAAGAAGGAAGATAATTAGAAGCTTCTCCCCTAAGATTTTTTGGTTTAGCATCATGTGTGGAAATTATTGCTCCTTCTCCTAACTTGATACCTTGAACAATATCTTTATAGTTAGTTTTAGTCGTAAAAAATGCATCAAAAAGTAAGAAATGTTGGTTATTCCTTCCCGATTTCTCATTAGACAAATCTGCAATTTTTTGAATAGACAATAAATTACGACTAGCTTTATCGACAGGAATTATGCTTGCCAATTCACCATAATCTGAAGAAATTTGTCCGCCATAATAAAGTAAACTCACACAATCCGAGGCAGGAAGGTCATTATAAAAACGATGAACACTATCGTTCAATTCATCAGCTTTGGGGTTTGATAAAACTTTAACGCTAAAGCCAACCCCTTGCAGAGAAGCTGCTAATTCTGTAATGTTTCCTGAGTTATTTGGCAAAATATCAGAGCCACCATAATCATTATTATCAATGATTAAAGCCGTCTTATACTGCCCTGTATTGGAATTCTTAGCAAAAGAAATTTGTATGCTTATAGAGAGAATAAAAAGTACAAGTATATTTTTCATAGTCTTTCGGTAGTTTTCAATAGAATTTATGTAAAATTACTCATTTATTAACGAAATCTCAAAATACTCAAGAATTCTAATCTTCGGTCTGCTTGATTTTTATTTTTCCTTCAAAAGCAGTCTCGTATTTTTCTCCAAAAGGAATATTAAAATCTGGCGTCCACTCCCCCTCAGAAAAAATATAAGACAGATAGCGATGCGTTAAACTATCATACTTTTGTCTAAATTTTCGATTCTTGTAATTATTAGACTTTGGACGAAAGATTTTAGATGTTAGATTACTGAA
>CAZQTE010000405.1:0-5390 GCA_964595615.1 uncultured Saprospiraceae bacterium | reverse complement strand
CCGACTGGGTCTAAGAATCCAAACAATGTGTTTCCTAAGTTGACGACATTCGACTTTGAGTCATCACGTGAGCATTTACTATTTTGACCTACTACCAAACTTTTAACTTCTCTCCTCCCAAATTTTACAAATATTAATAATCACATCTACTGCACGTTCCATATCTTGAACACTCACCCACTCGTGCTTAGAATGGAAAGCATGTTCGCCTGCAAAAATATTAGGACAAGGTAAGCCCATGAAAGAAAGACGGGAGCCATCTGTACCACCACGAATACTACCTTTTCTTGGGTTCAATCCAGCCATTTTTATTGCATCCAAAGCATATTCTACTATAAGTGGCTTTTCACGTAAAATTTCTTTCATATTACGATATTGCTCTTTTATCACTAATTCTGCTTTAGAATTAGGGTAATTCTTCATCACCTCATCAATAATACCTTGTAAGAAATCAGCTTTTTCTTTTAATTTATCAGTAACAAAGTCCCTTACAATAAAAATGATTTTAGCACTTTCTGCTGCTGCAGTCATTGATACGGGGTGTAAAAAACCTTGACGATTAGAAGTTGTTTCAGGAGATAAATAATCTTTAGGAAGTGCCGCAATAATATCAGAAGCTATCTTAATTCCATTTTCTAATTTCCCTAATGCAAAACCTGGATGTGCACTTACGCCAGTGATATTAATGGTTGCAGAATCAGCAGAAAAGGTTTCATCTTCCATAGAACCTAATTGCTCGCCATCTACTGTATAACCAAAATCTGCAGCTAACTTTTTAATATCAACTTTGTCCACTCCCCTTCCAATTTCTTCATCTGGAGTAAAAAGAATGCGAATTTTTCCTCGTTTTACATCTGGGTTTTGCATAAAAAAAGTAGCAGCATCCATAATTTCAGCTACTCCAGATTTATTATCTGCACCTAATAGGGTAAGACCACTTGCAGTAACAATATCATTCCCAATTTGAGCTGGCAAATCTGGGTGTTCAGACATTTTGATGATTTGTGTTTCATCGTCTGGAAGTACCAAGTCTCTACCATCATAGTTTTTATGGATAATTGGCTTAACATTCGTCCCACTACTATCTGGAGATGTGTCCATATGTGAACAAAAGCATATAGTTGGCACATTAGTTTTTTCAGTATTAGCAGGTATGGTAGCATAAACATAACCCCATTCGTCTAAGTGAGCGTCCTCAATACCAATTTCATGTAGTTCTTTAACTAAAAGATGACCAAGGTCTTTTTGCTTTTCCGTAGAGGGAATGGTTTTTGAGCCAGCATCTGATTGTGTGTCTATTTTGACATATCGTAAAAAACGGTCAAGGACTGTGTACTGCATTTGTATATTTTTAACGTTTTATTAATTCTGCGCAAAAATCAATAAAAACAAGCATTATTACAAGTGAAATCGAACTTCTGTCAAAAGAAAACGTATTGTCGATGTAACTTATTAATTAAAATTAAGTCTTTAGAGCAAGCGAATTACGATTAACAATCGTTTCAAATAATGGAAAAAGGAATACTAAAAATTTAATCCTTCTTTTCAAATACTTTACTATAACTAACCCGGTCAGATACAAGTCAAAATAATTTGGATATCTGACCCTATGTTTAACTAAAAACATTTTACGTATGAAGCGTTTATGGCTTTTTGCATTTGTTGCACTTACAGCAGGATTTTTTACATCTTGTGACCCAGTAGAACCACCAATCGATGTTCCAGCAGAAAACTTTGCACCAACTATCACTCTTTTGACAGAGAATCCAACAGGAGGTACAGCAGTATTCTCTACGGATGCTACAATTGAAGTAGAAGAAAACGGTGCGACTCGTTTTTTCGTTGGTCTTAAAGGAGAAGATTTAACTGACTCTTTGAGTACTTTAGAAGTATTCTTAAACGATGAAAAAGTTGATGGTTCATTAGTAAGCATGACTGCTGCTGACGGTACTGATATTGGTACTAATAATCCAGCATTATTGGTTTCTCCTTATAATAACGGATTTGACTTCGCAGTTGAATTACGTACAATGGAAGAATACGGTGTTAATACATTCCGTTTTCTTTTAACTGACTCAGGTGCATTGACTGATGAAGTTTCTATTACAATCACTACAGTTGAACCAGTTCCAGTTGGTACCGATTTATCTGGTAACTTATCTGGTATTCTTTTAAACCAAGCTGGCCCTGCTGGTACAGGTGGATTGTGCTTAGATGACGGTATTAGCTTAGGTTCTATGGATGCAGCTGCTGAAATCAGAGATAACGGTATCGATGAAAGTAACCCAGTTGCTACTAACTGGAGACAAACTATCTCTACTGTTAATGGTGCAATTATCCGTTCAGTAAACCGTGATGCTTTACCTGAAGCTTATGATTTTGCTTTAGTTACTACTGTTGAAGAAGTAACTGCTGCATGGGATACTGGAAATGAAATTTCTGGTAACTCTACAGGTGTTGTAAATGTTGGTGATGAATTTATCGTTCAAAAAGCTGACGGTACAAGAAATTACTTGTTACAAGTAGCAGAAGTAAATGTTACTACTGACGACAACGGTGACAACTATGTATTTAACATCAAGTATTAATCACTTGTGTTAAATTTTAAGCTAAAGAAAAGGCGCATCCATTGGGTGCGCCTTTTCTGTTTTGCTCCATCATTTTTAATCTGGAAACATCTTCACAACTCTTTCATTAGGCTTGGCATAAGCTCTAAACATTCCAGCAGTGTTAAATGGCATAGCAACATTTCCATATTTATCAACACCGATAATTCCACCACTACCACCTTTTTCAACTAACTTCTTCATTACTACCTCCTCCGCAGCTTTTTGAAAGCTTTGTTTTCCATACTCCATACGTGCAGAAATATCGTAAGCTACTGCATACCGAATGAAATATTCGCCATGTCCTGTACTACTAATGGCACAAGTTTCGTTATTTGCGTATGTACCAGCTCCAATAATTGGGCTATCTCCAATTCTAGACCAACGTTTATTAGTCATGCCTCCTGTTGATGTACCAGCAGCTAAATTTCCATTTTTATCCAAAACTGCACAACCAACAGTTCCGTATTTCCAATCGGGATTTTCGTGCTTGATATTTGGATTATAGCCTTGTTGTTTTGTTTTTTCTTTCTCTAAAATACGCTGTAAACGGTCGTAATTCTTTTGAGTAAAAAAGTAAGAGTTATCAACTTTTTCCAATCCATTTTGCTCTGCAAAAGTTTCTGCACCTTCACGAGACAAAAATACGTGAGGCGATTTTTCCATAACCGCACGCGCTGCCGATATTGGATGTCTAATAGTTTTAACACCACCTACAGCCCCTGCATCTTCCTTGCTACCGTCCATGATACTTGCATCCAATTCATTCGTTCCTTCATGTGTAAATACCGCCCCTTTTCCAGAGTTAAAAAGTGGGCAATCTTCCATAAAACGGATAGTTTTCTCCACTGCATCCAAGGCAGAGCCACCATTTTTCAGAATTTTTTCTCCAATATTTAAAGCATGATTTAGAGAGTCGGTATACATTTTTTCACGCGCTGCATCCGTATTATCACGAGAAACCGAACCTGCCCCACCATGAATGACAATTGTGTATTCTGGTCGCTCTACGTTTGCCATTTTATCCTCCTCTTTCACCTCTGGCGGATTGGGTGGCTGGCATTGAGAATGAACAAGAATAATGAATAAAAAGAAGAAAAAGTTAAGTTTTTTCATTTTGCTAAAATTGTTGGTTGAAACTGAATTGGCTTGAAGTCGTAAATCTAAGAAATTGATATTTGACAATACAGAGAAAGGCGGGTTAATTTGCACTTTCAAAAAAAACAATATGAAAATACTTATTATCGGTGGTGGAAATATGGGCTTGACTTATGCTCAAAGTTTTTTGAATTCTCATATCACAAAGAAGGAAGATATGATGATTTTAGAGAAATCACCTGAAAAAGCAATCGCCTTAGCTAAGAAAGATATTGGAACAGTCTGTGGAAGTATCGAAGATTGCATTCAACTTGCAGATTTAGTAATATTCGCTGTTAAGCCACAGGATTGTGAAAAATTATTTGCTGATTTAAAGCCATATATTGACCCGCAGCAGGTTTTCTTATCTATTATGGCAGGTGTTAAAATTTCTACAATTTCGGAATATTTAGGGGCGAAAAAGGTCATACGTGCCATGCCTAATTTACCTGCGCAGATTGGAATGGGGATGACAGCTTTTCATTCAACGGATGATGTAACGAGAATCGAGTTGGTTATGGTACAAAATCTTTTGGCAACTACGGGTAAGACTTTATACGTGGAAAAAGAAAGTAGCATTGATGCGGTGACGGCAATTTCGGGTAGTGGACCTGCCTATGTTTGGTATTTTATGAAGTCGATGACCGAGGCGGCCCGCAAAATGGGCTTCACAGAGTCAGAAGCAGAACTCCTTGTTAATCAAACCTTTAGAGGTACTGTCAATCTACATACCAAGTCCAATGTATCCTGTCAAGAATGGATAAATAGAGTGGCATCCAAAGGCGGTACAACGGAAGCTGCTTTAGCTTCGTTTGCAGATACTAAGGTGGAAAAAGACATAATTGCGGGTGCAAATGCAGCTTTAAATCGAGCTATAGAATTGGGTAAAAAGTAGGCATAGATACAGAAAATTGAAAATTTCATTAATCATCGGTTGCTTTCTCTTGTTAGAATCGTATCTTTGTACCTGTATTCGCGCTGTACGAGGATGCATGTAATTTAAAATGAAAAAGAAAATTTGCATATGTCACAAGAGAAAATTAATGCTCGATTTGGTGTTATTCTTGGAATTATAGTTTTAGCAGCAGCTTCACGCTTTATTTCACCTTTTAATTTTAGTCCGATTGGTGCAATTGCGCTTTTTGGTGCAGCACACTTCACAAAGAAAATGTGGGCTTTTATCATTCCTCTTGCTTCTCTATGGGTCAGTAGTTTGATTTTGGATAATGTATTTTACGCACAGTATTACGACGGTTTTCAATGGTTTAGCAATCCTTTCGTTTATGTTGGATTTGCATTAATGACAGTTTTAGGTCTAGGCTTGTTGAAGAAAGTAAATGTAGCTACAGTTTTTGGTTCCGCATTAGCGGGAACAGTAGTTTTCTTCTTAGTGACTAATTTTGGTTCTTGGTTAGAGATGCCACATTTGTATAGCCGTGACTTAGGAGGCTTAATGGCTGCTTACACCGCTGGTTTGGCTTTTGTTCAAAGTACTTTGATTGGTAACCTCGTTTATTCAGGGTTGTTATTTGGTGCTTTTGAATTGATGACACGTAGCTACCCACAATTAGCTAAGGTAAAAGCATAATTGTTTTTCTAAGTAACGACAAAACAATAAGTCCGTCATCTGGACAGGTCAAATTTTCC
>CAZQTE010000404.1:0-5402 GCA_964595615.1 uncultured Saprospiraceae bacterium | reverse complement strand
TGGTAAAGTTTGACATTAGTTACTCAAAAGGTGACTCAAAGTCACCTTTTGAGTAACTAATGTGATTTACCAACCAAAATCATAAAGAACCACTTAATTACTCTTTCCTTTGAGCATTTTAACTCTAAATTAACTTAAGCTAATTGTTAAAACTATGCATTTTAATACATAGTTGCGTCAATTAGTCAGTAAGACTGGTTCTTTATTCTTCGAATTACCAACACAAAAATATTTCGGGACAATAAATCCAACAAAATAGTATGAAAATAAGAAGCGTCCTTTTAAGCTCACTTTTTCTCTTTATTTGCCATTTCGCAAATGCGCAAGCAACCGTTAATCTCACTATCAACAATGCCAATGTTACCACAACCTGTGGTGATATATTTGGAACACCAGTTCCGATTTTTCAAGTTAATGTCCAAGGACAAGGCTACTCAACATATCCACAAGACGGAGCCTGTTTTACAGCATTGCCAAATGTACAATATAGCGAGACATTCAACTGCGGACAAGATGCTCCTCTTTTATTGAATGTGTGTTTTAAAGTATTTGACAATGATGGCTTTTTTGGATGTGATATTATTGAATCTTGTGCAGAAGAAATTTGTCAGGACTTTCCTTTACCTATGGATGGCAATGAAGATTATACTTTATCCCTACCAGGAGGAGGGGCTTCTGGAGGAACTTTAGACTTTACAATTGATATTACGGGAGAACCATTAAATAATGCAAACGATGAGATATGTGGAGCAATAGATTTAGGAGTACTGACGCTGGGAACGACCCTTGGAGATGCCGCGGCAGGTGCATATAATAATTTTTGTGCGACACAATTCAATGATTTAGACCCTTGTGATTTTAGTGGAGGGGGAACGCAATGTAATGTAAATGGTGTCTGGTTTTCCTTTACGACAGGCAATACTGCTATCTCTCAGGCACAAATTACAGCCTTGAGTGACCCTTTAAATGTTGGAGGAACTGGAAATGGATTTTTAATCCAAATGGCTATTTTTGAAGCTTTGGATGGTACTTGTGATGGTAATTTTGAATTGGTTGAAAACCTTGCAAACTTTGCAGAGGCGGATGAGATTTACTCAATGAGCTGTCTATCACCTAATACTACTTATTACATTATGATTGACGGAGCAGAGATTGGAGGATATGCAAATACAGCAAATTTTGGTTTAGAAATAGGCGCAACAACATATACAGAAGCAGCTGACGAAATCTGCGACGCCTTTGATTTTGGAGCAATTCCTTTAGATGGTTCAGTAAATTTACCTAATCCTATGGGGAATCAATGTGCCATTAACAATGGTGACCCAAATACAAATTGGGGTTCACAAAATTCGGTTTGGTATTCTTTTTCACCCTCAGCAACAGGACATGTTTTAATTGAAGCAGTAAGTTTACCCGAAGACCCAATTAGTTTGCAATTAGCTGTTTTTCAGACTGTTAACAATAATTGTAATGGTCCATATACTTTAATCGAGTCTACTTGGGACAGTTCTACTTTTGATGAGTCATTAGAGCTTTCTTGCCTCGACCCCGATGTTACTTATTTTATAGTAATAGACGGAGAAGCTTTTCATGGCACAGGTTTTTTTGATTTGACAATTTCTGATGCAGGAAACAATACGCCTGAACAAACGAATGTTTCTGTACTCTGTGCTGGCGGGTCTGTAAATGTAGGTGCTATGATTTATGATGTGACAGGATTTTACAGTGATACGCTGCCTACAGGAGGCGGGTGTTTTGAAATTATCAATACTGATTTGACAGTCTTAGAAGAATTGATTGCTGACCTCACAATAGATAACTCTGCAACAGGCGAAAATGAACCCGACGGAGAGGTGACAATCACTGCAATAGGAGGAACGGGTAACTATATTTACGACTGGTCGAACGGTTTAGATATTCCAAATCCAACAAATCTATTAGGAGGACAAAACTACTGTGTTACCATCTCTGATGATAATGGCTGTGAAGACATTCTATGTTTTGATATGCCTTACATCGATGTTATTTTTCCTACAGTGACAGACGGCAGTGTGGCTTGTAATGGAGATAGCAATGGAACAATAAGTTTCTTTGTTGAAAATGGTTTTCCACCTTATACCTATCAATGGGCAGGAGTGAGCAATGGATTGAGTGGAATGGGAAATATTGCAGATGAAAATATAGATGTGATTTTGGATAATTTGCCCGCAGGTGTCTACGATATAACGGTAACAGACAACGTCATGGATACCATTTTTATGGCCAATGTAACTGAGCCTGACGAGTTGGTAATCAATGATTTAGGACAAATAGATGTTTCCTGCTTTGATGCTTGTGATGGGCAATTAGCAATAGGAGTAGAAGGAGGAACACCTCCTTATTCCATCATCTGGAACAATGGAAATACAGGAGAGACTTTAGAAAATTTATGTGCAGGTACTTACGAAATAACGGTTTCTGATTTTAATAATTGTCTCGCCATGAGCAGCTATACGATAACGCAACCAGATGAATTTATTGCTACTGCATCCGTAGTACAGTCAGTCACATGTTTTGCAGGAATGAATGGTAGTGCAACGGTAAGCACCAATGGCAATCCAATGGCTTGGTTATGGAGTACGGGAGACGAAACAGCAACGATTACAGGGCAAATTTCAAGTACCTATTCTGTCACAGTTACGAATGAAGATGGCTGTGAGTCTATTACGACGGTCAACATTCCTCAGCCAGATGCACCTGTCGCCGTCAGCCTCGAAATTATCGAAGTCATCACCTGCAATGGTGCGGCAGATGCGAGTATTCGTGCAAACGTGACAGGACCTGGAAACACATTTACTTACGCATGGTCAAATGGAGATACGGCAGGCACAGCAGAAAATCTAACCGCAGGTACTTATTCTGTTATCGTAGAAAATGAAGTGGGCTGTCCTGCTATAGCAGAAATCACAGTGACCGAGCCAACGCCAATCGAAGCTGTTTTCCGTACCGAAGATGTGAATTGTGCCGATGGTGAATTTTCTGGTAAATTATTCATTGACCAAGTAACAGGAGGGGAGGAGCCGTATTTGTACTCTGTTGATGGTCAGACCTTTATTGATGCAGATACAATTACAAACTTAAATGCAGGTCCTTATACTTTCTATGTCGAAGATGCTTTGGGTTGTGTGAAAACTTATGATTTTGCAATACTACCACCGCCACCATTAGTGGTTGACTTGGGAGAAACGCGGACGATATTCTTAGGCGAAACAGTAGAATTAATTCCTACCGCTAATTCGCAAGATGTTGTCTATGAGTGGATTAGTAGTGAAATCTTGCCAGAAGATTGCCTACTTGGAGACTGCGAAAGCTTAGAAATAATCCCTGTTCAAAATACTTTATTTACAGTCATGGCAACCGATACCGTGACACAATGTACAGCGGAGGCGCAAGTTGAGATAATGGTCAACAAAGCCCGTTTCGTTTACTTCCCAGATGCATTTAGTCCCAATAATGACGGTTTTAATGATAAATACCTCATGTATGGTCAGCGTGGCGTACAGCAAGTTAAATCAATGCGCATCTTTGAACGTAATGGAGGATTAATGTACGAAGAGTCTGGTTTTATGCCAGATGATGAAAGTATGGGCTGGGATGGTTATTATCTTGGAAGACAAATGAATGTTGGGGTCTATGTTTATGTTGCTGAAATCACTTTTATCGACGGCGAGACCGAAATTTATAAAGGTAGTATAACTTTACTGCGGTAAAAGCCGGAGAGAGAAATGAGTTATCATTACTGGAGCCCTTTCGTTTATACGGAGGGGCTTTTTTTATCCCTTCCCAATTCTCCGCATCAAGTCTGCCTTCCGATTATTAGACACCATTATTTCCTTTCCATTTTCTAAAATAACCGAACCACCTTTACCCTTCATATAACGCTTCACATATTCGAGATTAACAATAGAAGAACGATGTACGCGACAAAAGCCAAATTCTTCTAAAAGAGTCTCATAATGCTTCAATCCTCTACAAATCATAGCCTTTTTACCGTCTTTAAAATAAAAATTAGTAAAATTATCTTCCGCTTCGCAATGCAAAATATCAGACATCCGCACGACTTCTAATCCGTCCAATAAAGGCAAAACCAACTTCTGATTTTGATTTTTTAAGACCTTCAGATTTTCTAAAAGAACCTGAGTGTGATTTGTCTTTGTTTTTTCAGAAATACGCTCACTGACCTTTGCCACAGCATTTTCTATTTCTTCAATATCTACAGGTTTGAGTAGATAATGTGCAGCACTAAGATTAAAAGCTTGCACGGCGTATTGACTAAATGCTGTCACGAAAATAATCTCAAAATTGATATTGTCAATACGTTCTAATAAATCAAAGGCGTTACCGAAAGGCATTTCGATATCAAGAAAAATGAGTTGTGGGTGATGTTTTTGAATGGACTTTTGAGCAGTTTGAATATCGGGGCATTCATCGACCAATACTACTGCTGGACAGTAGCGGGTAAGGTAACTGCGAAGACTTTCACGGCTATCTTGTTCGTCGTCGATGATTATTGTTTTCAATGAGAATAATTTTGAATGATGAACTTTGAGTACATAGGGAGCGTAAATAATCAATAGACAATTACTAGCCCGCAAACGCAATAAAATAATACTCCGCCCCACTTTCAAAAGCTGTCTCAAATTCAGTCAAACTCAAGGTTTGTTTTCCTTTTAAAAAGCCTTTCAAAGAAGAAACACCCAAGCCAATTTCTTCTGTCAAAAAAGTATAAACCTCCTTTGGTTGAGTGCCATAATAATCGCTTCCACCTTTTCCGCATTCAAAGATAATGATCGGTTTATTATGCTGCAAAAGTGCTTTTCCACCTTGTAATACTCCTAATTCGGCACCTTCTACATCAATTTTTACAAAATCAATCTTTGTATCGGGTGAGATGACATCATCTAATTTTTTCAATTCTACCTTAATTTCCTCAATCTCTGGATTTTCGATATCATAGCGACGCTTTTTGATGCCACTATAAGCAGGCGCGTTTTTGACATGTTGAAAAGTCGAAAAACCATTTTCTGCTGCGAGTGCATAAGAGTAAAATTGTGCTTTATTCTTAAAATTTTTCTTTAAATCCTCAAACATAAAAGGTAGAGGTTCAAAAGCATAATGCTTTCCTTTTGGAGCAAGACGAAGCAATATCTCCAACATTTCCCCCTTATGACAACCAATGTCAATGCAATTAGAACTAGGACGCAGCTCCTGTTTCATAATAAGCTTTGTCAAACGGTCATACTCCAGATTTTTTGTCAAATCTAAGTGCAGTAAATTAAGTAGAGAGCGGATAGCGTTCTTATAATTCATCAAATCATTTTATGTGATAGTAGTTTTTTCTCGAAAATTTGCACAAAGATAAA
>CAZQTE010000403.1:3597-5409 GCA_964595615.1 uncultured Saprospiraceae bacterium | reverse complement strand
AATGAATATTTCAGTTTTAACTCCAGACAAGGAAGTATTTTACGGCAGTATCAAATCTGTCAAAGTTCCAGGTTCAATGGGGCAATTCCAAGTCTTGAATAATCACGCACCTATTGTATCTTCATTGGAAAAAGGCACAGTAGAATTAGTTACTGCCTCAGGTGAGCACCGTTTTTTCAATGCTGAAACAAATGGTATGGAAGCAGCAGATGAGACGAACAAGCGTATTTCTTATGAAATCTCTGGTGGTTTTATTGAAGTCTTAAACAATGAAGTTTCTTTGTTGGTGACAGGCATATAAATTAGAGATGTTAGACGTTAGATATTAGACTTTAGACCTTAATATTTAGCATTTATACATCTTCTGTTGAAAAGGCGCAAGTTTATAACTTGCGCCTTTTTCGTATTAAAAATTAAAGATGAAGACGTGAAAAGTCTAACATCTAAAGTCTAATATCTAACATCTTAAAAGATGCACTACGGTTATTTACTTCCCATTACTTTTGTTTTCGGTTCTATATCTTGGCGATTTCTCCTTGGAACGCTATATTTTCCTTCTTTCAAAGATTGGACTACGGCAGACTTGATGAAACCATTGGTTGCAGTGCACTTGTTTCGTTATATTTCCTTTAGTTTATTAGTGCCTGGCTTGACGACTGCTGCGAAGATATTGCCGCAGAGCCATATCTATCGTTTAGCGGCGGGAGATGTATTGGCATCTGTATTGGCGATGTTGACTTTGTTCCTTTTGCATAAAAAGAACAAATACGCTTATTATGCGGCGGGCGCATTGACTGTTTTTGGGTTGGCAGATTTAGGTATGGCGACTTTTAATGATATGCCGTTATTTTTTGAAAATATCGAATTAGTAGACTCTCGCTTATTTTCTGTTTTGACGACTTTTGTTCCTTTGGTTTTTGTTTCTCATGTGACGATTGCTAAGATGTTGATTGATATTTATCGTGGGAAGGAGGTCTTATGATTCTGAAGGTAGAAACTCGACACCGCGATAGATTTCAGTCAAATCTATCTCAATATCCAAAGATTCAATTTGTAATTTTTTATCTAAACCTGAGATGAAACGGGTGTGCCAGAGGTCAGACATTTTTTTGAAGACTTCGACCTCTGCTGTTTTTTGGTCAATTAAGATATACTCGCGCAGCGTTGGAATTTTCCTATAATAGCGAAATTTTTCACCTCTATCGTATTTTTCTGTACTGTCTGACAAAACTTCTATAATTACCGTCGGATTAGTCATGAAATGCTCTGTTCCTTCTTCTTTGTCTTCTTCACAGATTACCATAGCATCAGGATAGAAAGCTCTATCTTCAGAGGGAATGTAAAGTTTAGCTTCGGCGTTAAATGCCTCACATTTACTAGCTTTTTTTATCAATTCATTACCTGTTGCTCTTGATAGGTTTGTACATATACGTGCGTGATTATTCGTCCCTCCCGCCATGGCAAAAATCTCTCCTTGATGATATTCATACTTAACACCTTCCGCTTGTTCAATTTCAAGATATTCCTCAAATGATATTTTCTTTTTCTTCAATACATCCATAGTGCAATATACACACATTCATTTTGATTAACAAGTAATACGAATTGTTCCCCACTAAATCGTTCTGAGTAACGGGACGATTTGAAAGAGAACGAATGATATAAAATTTTCAATTCCGCTATTTTACTTCCTGTCTATAAGAAAAAGCCATTGAATGATACGAAGATAATTAAAAATTCGTTCTCATTAAGTTTTATACAAGGCTCAGAAAAAGAAAGCCCAAAGAAAAGTTTTATCTTCGCGATAACAAA
>CAZQTE010000403.1:0-3497 GCA_964595615.1 uncultured Saprospiraceae bacterium | reverse complement strand
TACAAGGCTCAGAAAAAGAAAGCCCAAAGAAAAGTTTTATCTTCGCGATAACAAACAAAACTACTTTTAAGTACAAAAACCATTCAAGGGTCCATGCGCATAGCATCTATTTACATTTTTCTATTACTTTTTGTATTTAATGGAGCTGCACAGCAGTTCTTTCCTGTTAAAATCGACAACAAATGGGGTCTGATTGACGGTCAGGGGCGTGTGGTTGTAGAAGCAGATTACGAAGCGATAGGAGAGTTTAAAAACTTTGGCTATGCTGTCATGCAGCGCAATGGAGGAGTGGGACTGTTAGGCAAAAATGCAGAAGAAATCATTTCTCCTAATTTTGATGATTTGAAGGTATTATCGCCATCTTTAGTAGCAGTGATGAAAAACAAAGAATGGGCTGTTGTCAACCTTAAAGGAATGACCGTTTTACCCTCAGGTTATGACCGTGTCCGTGTCTGCGAAGACCGTTTTTTAGCTTATATGCGCAATGGAAAATGGGGGGCAGTTAATCTAAAAGGACAAGAAATTTGCGCACCTGAATATGACGAAATTGGTCTTTTTGAAAGCAACTTTTGGCTGACACGCATTGGTGAGAAATATGGATTACTAAATTTATCTGGTCAAAGGCTTCTCTATCCAGAACATGACGAAATTCGCGTTTTCAATGACAATCTTTTCTTCTTTCGAAATGGTAGAAAATGGGGTTTGCAAGACGATAGTGGACAGATTGCTGCCAAATTTGATTACTACCAAGCCATTTCTGATAACTTTATCCGTCTCAAAGCAGGCAGTAGTAATTGGTTGTATTCTCTTCGTACAAAAAGCATCGTATCCCGCGGTGAATATGATGCATTTTTCCCTTTCTCAAAGCAATACGTCATTGCTCGTAAAAGACAACTCTTAGCACTCTTAGATTGGAATGGACAACAAATTTTATCTCCATATTATAATGAGATTCAAACTTTTGGTAATGCGGGTTTTCGAGTCAATGTCAGAGGACGTTGGGGAGTTGTCAGTATAGGAGACGAGAATTTAGTGCCTTTTGATTACGATTATATCGCACCTCTGAAAAACAAGGTCTGTGTAGCTAAAAAAGTAGGAAAACTGGGATTATTGAATATTGCTGGAAAGGAAATTGTCGCACCCGATTTTACTAAAATTGAAATTGAAGATAAACAGGCAAAAGCTTATCGAAATGAAAAAATGACACTCCTCAACTTTGACGAAAATGGAGAGTTAACGGACGAAAATGATTTTGCAAATCACTTTACTATAAAAGTTCAAAGCAAGCAAGCACGTGTTCGTCTGGCTTGGAGTGGGGAAACGGATTATGTCTTATCTGATTTTGAATGGTTTTACTCGCCACGGGTTGATAAATGGGGATTGCGTCGCCTATCGGACGGTGGAATTCAAATAGAACCGACCTTTGATAATATTCAAGTGGAGCGAGAATTAGGATTAACCGTTGTTGGCGTAGAAAAATTAAATAAGCTGGATTTTGACCGCACAACTTACCGATATAACGAAGTTTATGGCTTGGTAAATAATAAAGTTGGCTTGCTGGTTAAAGACATGAATTTATACGATGTCAGATTGTCAGATTTTGATGAAGGATTGCCTGCCGCACGCTGTATTTTCGCGGACGGGAAACATGGATTGATAAATCGCATTGGAAAGGTTATCGTGAAAGACTATGCTTTCATTGGGAAGTTTAAGGACGGACGCGCGCGCATGGGGATTAAAGGAAAATTATCGGGAAATTTAAGACCAGGGAAACGCGGTTTGGGGAGTTTGCAGACGTATTTGACTCGACAAAAATCACCTGTTGAAATGGTTGATTTTACCACGCACGACAGAGAGTTTGAAGCAGACGCAGATTTGATTTGTGAAGGCTGTGAATGGGGATATATAGATACGATAGGAAATGTTGAAATTCCACCACAATATGATTTCGCGCGCGACCTCGTCAATGGTGTCGGTTTAGTACAATTTAATGGCAAATGGGGCATGATTGCTAAGGATGCGAAGGAATTATTACCTTGTGAGTACGATGATTTACAGTTTTTAGAGAACACAGATAATAGCATTTTAAGAGTCTACAAAAGCAAAGAAAAATACGGATTAATTGATACGCTTGGACAGTTGTGCGTGCGTTTGGATTATGACGAAATTGGCTCTTTTCAGGGAGGACGATTAGCAGTGAAAAGAGACGGCGTCTGGGGCTTTACTGACCGTAATGGGGCGGAAGTAATTCCGTGTCGTTTTCGTGAGGTGCATGATTTCAGTGAAGGCTTAGCCTCTGTAAAAATTGGAAATAAATGGGGCTTTATTGATGAAAATGGAGACATTTTTATCGATGCACAATATACACGAGCAGGGAGTTTTAAGAATAGCTTAGCACCAGTTTATACAGACGGCGGTTTTGCTTATATCAATGCAGATAATGAGATTGTTATTCCCGCAGAATATTCAAATGCAAATGACTTTGACAGAGGTATTGCGCGTGTTACAAAGGATTTTAAGCATGGATTGATAGACACATTAGGAAACTTTATTTTAAAGCCTAAATACCTCGATATTTCTTCCTTTAATGAATATGGATTGGCGATTGTCCGTTATGGAAATGAGCGTGTACGTTCAGGAGTCATTGACCTGTCGGGAAATATGCGTGCGGATGGTTTTATCACCGTTGCTCCTTTCAAAGAGGGGCGTGCAGCGGTGCGTTACAAAGAAGGTTATGGTTTTATTGATGTAAATGGCAATGTGGTTATTAAACCCGAATATTCTAAGGTTGGTAACTTCTGCGACGGCAGAGCGATGATACAAAAAGAGGGACAATGCGGTTATATCGATTTAGCTGGAAATGAGATAGTACCTTGCATTTATTCCAAATGTTTGGACTTTAATGACGGACGCGCGGTGGTTTATCAAGGTTATCAAAGAGGTGGTTTGATAGATAGAAATGGTAAGGTGATTATCGAACCTTCGGTTAACAGATTATACGATTTTAATAATGGTCGAGGCTTGGTACGAGGGAAGGATAGAACTTTCATTTATATCACTGAGCAGGCGCGTTTATATGACGGTGCTTATGAGGATGCGCGTAAATTTGAGCATGGTGTCGCCGTTGTGAAAATTAACGGAAAATGGGGCATTATCAACCAAAAAGGTATTGAGGTTATTCCTCCGAAATATGATAAAATTGAGTCTTTCGATGAAGGTTTTGCGCGGGTACGAATAAAAGGATTTAGTGGATTAACGAATTTGAAAGGAGATTTAATTGTTGCGCCTAATTACGAGTATATTACTTATGCTGGTGGCGGCGTTTTCCGAGTAGAACAAGGTGATAAAGTTGGTTACTTTGATATGAAAGGGGAGTGGATTTGGGGATTGAAAAAGTAGTTATTTACTACCAGTTTACGATAAATACGTCAACCTACATAATAAAAAAGGGTGAGAAATCTGCCAATTTCTCACCCACCAACATTTTTACCTGATAA
>CAZQTE010000402.1:0-5410 GCA_964595615.1 uncultured Saprospiraceae bacterium | reverse complement strand
TTTCCTACAAATTTTCAAAGAACACTTCCTGATTTATTGTTGGGTGGTTACAAATATTTTATATACTAGACTTGTTTGTTAATAAGGAATACGTATATAAAATTAAAAATGACACTTTAATGATATAAAATGAGTGAGGTCAGCGTTTATTATATATTGTTATCATTGAGTTTATTGATACACATCATTTTTGGATTTGATTATTAAGTTGTATCTTTGTAGCATAAAGAATTAAAGGTTTTTTTTACGAAAATTGCTGAAAATATTCTTCTAATACTTTTTTTTTCTACTTTTGCGACGTGTTTCAGATGTTACTACATTGATTTCAACCAAAAAGCATGATTTAACTAAGTACGAATTCCCCATATTCAAGCTTAATGCTTTTTGTCAAGATATATAAGAATTGGTTTTTTGGGGTTATTGAGTCGGCTTCTATTATAGAGGTCGGCTCTCTTTTTTTGTAGTCTTATTGTTTTGTACTATATTTGTTTTGAAAGGCTGACACTAATCAAAATACAATCTATTCGGAATTGCACTTCTTGCATATTCTATACTTTCTGCACTTCCTACATGGGAGATTTGTCTTCTTTACATTAGAAGATGAAATACCACAGACAATAAAATTGATAATTCAGAAATAAGTGATGAAAAAGCGCATAGATTTTAAAATCTATGCGCTTTTTCACTTTTGAACCAAATTTCTAAGATTAAAAAAATAATAAAAAAAGTTTTCCACACTCTAGCTTCCTCTTTTTGCCTCAAAATAGTCAACTCTCGAAAAAAAATTCTGTTTGAAGCCATTTTTTCCAATTTTGTTCGGTAATGTTTCGTGTTTTCTACTCAGGATGCTTATTTAGATTTATTCAAAATAAAATTCTAATCAAAAAACTATGTTAAATTTTCCTAAAGAATTGTACTTTTGCGCTGACAAAAAAATGACATGGTACTATAAGGTATCATTTGTAAATATAAAGGTCAGTTAAGATGACGCATAAACTGTTGAAAATCAGTCTTTTACTTTGTTCTTTCTTTTTCTTTTCGCTGCACACGTCAGCGCAAGACTTGGATTTGGCAGACGGTAAGACGACGTTTAAAAATTACTGTGCTTCTTGTCACAACAAGAACATGAAGGATGATATGACTGGTCCCGCCCTAGCGGGATTAGAAGAACGCTGGGCAGACTATCCTCAAGAGGACTTGTACGCTTGGATTCGTAATTCATCCAAAATGATTGCAGATGGACACCCTCGTGCCGTTGCTTTGTGGGCAACGTGGAAGCCAACTGCCATGACTGCATTCCCTAATCTAACCGATGCACAAATCGCGAACGTGATTGGTTATATTAATGATAAAGCAGCGGAAGTGCCTGGTGGAGGAGTAGTCACAGATACCGCTGGGGGAGTAGGTGGACCTGCCGAAAAATCAGACAATACACCTTTATTTGTCATCTTAGCAGTCATTCTAGGACTATTAGCTGTAGTGTTAGCACGTATCGTGTCTAACTTAAACTACATGGCTCAAGTCAAAGAAGGAAACGCACCAGCACAACGCCGTACATTAGTTGATATTTTAACTAGTCCAGGTGTTATCGGCTTTTTAGTTTTCGCAGGTGTATTAATAGGTGGCTATGCCACTGTTAATAATGCTATCGAATTAGGTCGCCAACAAGGATACCAACCTGAGCAACCAATCGCTTTCTCTCACGCATTACACGCAGGACAGCAACAAATCGAATGTCAATACTGTCACGACGGTGCTCGCCGCTCGAAGCACTCTGTTATTCCAGCTGCCAATACTTGTATGAATTGTCACTCGGCAATTAAAGTAGGAAGTAACTACGGTACAAAAGAATTAACGAAAATTTACGCTTCGGTAGGTTGGAATCCAGCAGATGGTAAATACATCGAAAATTACGAAGAGAAATCTCGTGATGAAATCAAAGAAATCTATACAACTTGGATTGCTGACAATTATATCAAAGAAAATAAAGTCTTAGATGAAGACGGCGAAGCTTTGGTAGAGGAGCAATGGAACGGTATCGTCAGCGCATTAACAGACCCTGAGTCAGGTGACGACAAAGTCGCAGGTGCTATCGAGTGGAAGCGTATCCACAACTTACCTGACCACGTATACTTTAACCACGCACAGCACGTAAGTGTAGGACAAGTAGCGTGTCAGACTTGTCACGGACAAATCCAAGAAATGGAAGTTGTCGCACAGCACTCACCATTAAGTATGGGTTGGTGTATCAACTGTCACCGTCAGACTGAAGTTCAATTCGCTGACAACGATTACTACAATAGCTACGAACTTTACCACGAACAAATGAAAGCAGGAGAGCGCGAGAAGGTAACAGTAGAAGATATTGGAGGATTGGAATGTCAGAAGTGTCATTATTAATAGTTGGTAGTTGTTGGTTGGAAGTTGGAAGGCAAGTATGACTTAGACAGAATAACCAAAACGATGAAACTGTTAGGTAATAAAGTTAAAGTAGACTATTGAGCTACTACCTTTAAAAGGAATAAGAAATTATAAAATGTTGAAATGGTGGAAAAGTAGGAACAAGTCAAAATAGACTTCCAACTACCAACCACCAACTACCAACTAATTTTCATTATGGATAATCAAAATAACGGAGTTTGGGGAAGTGATGCGGAATTGACGGGCGATGAGCGTTTCGACAAAGTAGTCGCAAGCGAAGAATTTGTCAGTTTACCAATCGTTGACCAGTTAGGCAATGATGAGGTAGTAGAAGAAACCCAAGCCAGTCGTCGTGACTTTTTGAAATACGTAGGATTTGGACTTGGTGCAGCAACTATCGCCGCATCTTGTGAAATACCTGTAAAACGTGCTATTCCTTACGTTGTAAAGCCAGATAGCATCGTTCCTGGTGTGGCATCTTACTACGCATCTTCTTTCTTTGATGGCAGTGATTACTGTGCCGTTTTAGTGAAGACCCGCGAAGGTCGTCCAATCAAAATCGAAGGTAACAGCTTCTCTTCTATCACCCAAGGTGGTACTTCAGCACGTGCGCAAGCATCTGTTTTGAGCCTTTATGATACCTCTCGTATCCAAGGTCCTGGTACTATCGCTGACGGTAAAGTTACAGTAAGTAATTGGGCTGATGTAGATAAAGCAGTTGGTGCAAAATTGAACGCAGGTTCAAACATCCGCATCGTTACCAATACAAATATATCTCCTTCTACTAAGCGTGCTATGGCTGACTTCAAAGCGAAGTATCCAAACGCTAAAGTAGTTACTTACGATCCAGTTTCTTCTTCTGCATTACTACAAGCGAATGCAGCGGATTTTGGTCGTCAAGCCATTCCTTCTTACCACTTCGACAAAGCTGACGTAATTGTTAGTTTTGGAGCGGATTTCTTAGGAACTTGGATTTCTCCAATCGAATTTACTTCTGATTACTCTAAGAACCGCGTTATCAAAAACGCTAAGAACGCAAAAATGAGTCACCACGTACAAGTGGAAGGACACATGAGTTTGACAGGTTCTAATGCAGATAATCGTGTTTTAATCCAGCCTTCTGAAATGGGTGCGGCAATCGCAGCCTTAGCAAGTGCCTTGGGTGTAGGTGGTTCTGGACCAGCTTTAAATGAGAAAGCAAAAACAGCTATGACTAAAGTTGCTGCTAAATTAAAAGCAGCACGCGGCAAAGCATTGGTTATTTCTGGTAGCAATAATAAAGCAGAGCAAAGATTAGTCAACGCGATTAACAATGCCTTAGGTAGCTACGGCAATACCATCACTTGGGATAGAACATCTAACCAACGTCAAGGTATCGACAGTAATATTCAAGGTTTAATTCGTGAAATGAACGGCGGCGGTGTAGATGCTGTTTTCGTTATGGACGGAGCAAATCCAGCTTTTGATATTCCAAATGCAGACAAGTTTGCAGCAGGAATGGCAAAAGTTAAGACCAGCGTATTTTTCGGTGGCACAATGAACGAAACAGGTGCACTTTGCCAAATGGCAGCACCGACAAATCACTACTTAGAAAGTTGGGGTGATTTAGAGCCAAAACAAGGCATTTTCAGTCTTGTACAGCCTACTATCAAGCCTCTTTTTGATACACGTCAAGCAGAAGAAACTTTGCTACGTTGGGCGGGTAGTGCAAACTTAAATACAGCGTCTGACCAACCATACTTTGAGTATGTGAAGCAGACATGGAAAAATACAGTATTCGCAGGTCAGAGCAAATTCGCTACTTTCAATATGTTTTGGGATAGTGCATTGCATGACGGTGTTTTTGAAGCAGGTGTAGCAAATAATGCAACTGTTTATAATGGAAATGCAAGTGCAGCCAACGTTACTAAACCAAGTGGCGCAGCATTAGAAGTTTCATTCTTTGAGACAGTAAATGTAGGTACAGGTCAGCACTTGAACAACCCATGGTTGACAGAGATGCCAGATCCTGTAGCTCGTACAGTTTGGGGTAACTATATCGGAATTCCAGTGAGTTGGGACGGTAGTAATAAAATGCAAGCATTAAATGGCTTGAATCCTGACGAAGTTTACGGTTACGCTGATTTAGTAAACGTAACAGCAGCAAATGGAGTAGTGGCAGAAGGCGTTTCTTGTGTACGTCAATTTGGTTTACCACAGAATGTCGTTTCAATGGCTTTAGGTTACGGTCGTACTGTAATCGGACAAGCAGGTAAAAATACAGGTTGGAATGTTTACCCAATGTTGTCTACAGATGCAGACGGTAATACTCAATATTATTCGACTGTTGAAGTATCTGGTAAGCAAGGAATGGATAAAACGTTCCCTGCGGTTCAGTACCACCACACTATGGGGGTGAAAGCGGCAGACCCGAATACAGGAGAAACAATCAATGTTGGTGAGAAGACATCAATGACAGTAGGTTCAGGTTACCAAGGTGGTATCGTTGACCGTTCTATCATTTTCCAAGCTAACTTGAAAGATGTTGGAGATTTGGCACATAAAATTGAACACTTCCGTGAGGAAGCAACTCATTTAAATGACCAAACTCTTTACCCATTCGAAGAATATTCAGAAAAATTCTACTCTCAAGGACACCACTGGGGTATGCACGTTGATTTGAATGCGTGTACTGGTTGCGGTGCTTGTCAGGTAGCTTGTGTAGCAGAGAATAACGTCCCAATGGTAGGACGTGACGAGGTAGCGCGTCACCACGAGATGACATGGTTACGTATTGACCGTTATTACTACGGTGATTTCGAAAATCCGAATGTGGTTTACCAACCAATGATGTGTCAACACTGTGATAACGCTCCATGTGAGAATGTATGTCCAGTAGCTGCAACAAATCACAGTAGTGAAGGACTGAACCAGATGACTTACAACCGTTGTATCGGTACGCGTTACTGCGCGAATAACTGCCCTTACAAAGTACGTCGTTTCAACTGGT
>CAZQTE010000401.1:1306-5432 GCA_964595615.1 uncultured Saprospiraceae bacterium | reverse complement strand
CAACAGTAAGTACAGAAGTTGTTATCACTGATGCGCCAAGTGAACCAACAATTACAAGCAGTGGACCAACATGTGAAGGTGGAATTATCAATCTTCAAACGGTTGCCGTTACCAATGCAAATTATATCTGGACATTAGGAGGTGTTAATTTGAATAATAATAGCAATGTTTTAACTATCAATCCTGCAACAATTGCTAATGCAGGAAATTATGCAGTTGAAGTTATTACAGGAACTTGTTCTATGATTTCAGAGGACTTTCTAGTTACGATTTATGCAAGTCCAACAGTAAATATTACTGCGGTAGCAGCACAAGAGTGTGTGGATGGAACAACAGATTTAACAATTAATAGTAATCCAAATGGTGGTGACGGTACTTACACCTTTGAGTGGACAGGACCAAACAACTTTACATCAACATTGGAAGATCCAGTATTGACGAATATCACAAGTGCAAATGCAGGAACATATTCAGTCATTATCACAGATGGAAATAATTGTACAAGCGAAACCGCAAGTACAAATGTAGAAATTACTGACGCCCCAGCACAACCCGTAATCACTTCAAGTGGTCCAACATGTGAAGGTGGTGAGGTCATCTTGAATGTTCAATCATATACAGGTACAAATGTTAATTACGAATGGCGTAAAGACGGCGTTTTATTGGCTGTAAATAGTAATCAACTAATCATTAATCCAGCGACTCCTTCAAACACAGGAAACTACACCTTAACGGTAGATGTCAATGGATGTGTTGTAGCATCGGCTACACATAGCTTGATGATTTTTGGAGAACCAACTGTGGATGCAATTAGCAGTAATGGACCAATCGTATGTACCGACGGCACACAAAATTTACAATTACAATCATTAGGAACAGGAACGGGAGTACTAAGTTACGCTTGGACAGGACCTAATGCATTTACTTCTAATCTGCAAAATCCAATTTTAACTAATGTGACTTCTGCTCAAGCAGGAACTTATACTTTAGTTATCACAGATGATAATGGTTGTACAAGTGAAATGTCAAGTTTGGAAGTCGAAATCACAGATTCTCCAGCAGAACCCGTTATCACATCAAGTGGACCGACTTGTGTCGGAAACAGTGTAACTCTTTCTGTTCAATCATACACAGGAAGCAATGTTAATTACATTTGGACATTAGATGGAGCAACGATTATTAATAATTCAAATGAATTAATTATTGAACCTGTTTCATTGAATGATGATGGAGAATATGTTGTATATGTAAATGTAGACGGTTGTATTGTCACATCTGATACATACAAATTAGATATTTATGACAATCCAACAATTGATTTAGCTGCGACTTACGAATTAACATGTGCAACAGGAAATGACCCAATCACTTTGGATGCTGAAGCAATGGGAGGAAGTGGTACTTACACTTATCAGTGGAGTGGACCAAATAATTACTCTTCTACGAGTCAAGATGCAATTTTGACAAATGTGAATAGCGCAAGCTCAGGAACGTACACACTATTGGTGACAGATACAAATGGATGTGAAAGCACAACTGCAAGTATCTCAGTAGATATAAGTGATGGACCTGTTCAACCACAAATAAGTTCAAATGCTCCTGTTTGTGAAGGTGAAAGCGTTTCATTGAGCATCGCATCTTATCCAGGCGCTACCGTAGCTTACGAATGGTTTAAAGATGGAATTTCTATTGGAAATAATAACAATCAATTGATTATTAATCCAAGTCAAGCAAGCGACAGCGGAGATTACTCTGTAACCGTAAGTATAGATAATTGCGATGCAACTTCGGAGACGTTCGCGGTTGAAATCTTCACAAAAGCAATCGTTGAAATCGACAATGTCGCACCATTTGCTTGTACAGATGGCACAGAGGATTTGACTTTAAATGCTGTGATTACAGGTGCTGGAAATTACACTTACGCTTGGACAGGACCAAGTAACTTTAGCAGTACATTGGCATCGCCAACGATTAATAATATAACAGAAGCAAATACGGGAACTTATACTCTTGTTGTGACGGATGGAAATAATTGTATTGCAAATACAGCTTCTGTTGAAGTAGAAATATTTGACGGTATCGCCCAACCACAAATTGTGAGTAGCGGACCAGCTTGTGCAGGGGATGAGGTGACTCTTTCTGTTCAAGGATATAGCGGAGCAAATGTAACTTATAATTGGACGCGTGACGGTCAAGCTTTGAATATTAATTCAGCGCAAATCGTTCTTGACCCAGTTACAAATACCGATGCAGGACAATATCAAGTTACTGTTACTGTAAATAACTGTAGTGAAACTTCTCCATTATTCAATGTCGTTATTTATGACCGACCAGTAGCAGAAATTCCAGCAATTGCACCAATCAATTGTACCGACGGAACACAAACTGTAACGCTTAACTTAAACGTAACAGGCAGTACAGATTACACTGTAAACTGGACAGGACCAAATAACTTCACGTCAACTTTGGAAGACCCAACATTGAGCAATATTACTGCTGCTCAATCTGGAACTTATATTGCGGTTGTGACGAATGAAAATGACTGTGCATCTGATGCCGTAAGTGTTGAAGTAGCCATCACTGATGCAGTACCTCAACCAGTTGTAAATTCAACAGGTCCGACATGTGAGGGAGGTGAAATTGTTTTATCAGTAGAAGAAGTCAGTGGTTCAAATGTAGATTATGCTTGGACATTAGCTGGCAATTCATTAGCTATCAATAGCCATGAAATCATCATACCTTCTGCCACTTCAGCAGATGCGGGAGACTATGCGGTAACAGTTACTGTAGACGGTTGCGTTGGAACTTCAGCAGTTTATACTCAAGAAGTATATGCATTACCAACGGTTTCTATCGCGGCAATAAATGATATAGAATGTACTGACGGTACTGCAAATGTTACTTTGAATGCAACAGCATCAGGAAGTGGTAATTTGACTTATGATTGGACAGGACCAAATAACTTTAGTTCTACTTTGGAAGACCCGACTCTATCAAATATAACAAGTGCCAACAGCGGAACTTACATTTTGACAGTATCGGATGAAAATAGTTGTGTAGCAGCACCTGTCAGTGTTGAGTTGACAATCACAGACGCACAAACAGAACCATTGATTACGTCAGCTGGACCAGTTTGTGAAGGAGAAAGTGTAACGATTTCAATTCCAGCAGTGAGCGGTTCTTCTGTCTCTTATGCTTGGACATTGAACGGAGCAGCACTAGCAAATAATTTGAATCAAATTATTCTAAATCCAGCGACTCCAGCCACCGCAGGGGATTATCAAGTTACTGTAACTGTAGACGGTTGTAGTGCGACTTCAGATGTATTTACACAAGTTGTATTTGCAGAACCAACAGTAGTTGTAGCAGCTGTACCTCCAATTGAATGTACTGCAGGAACACAAGATTTAATCTTGAATTCTACTGCGACTGGCGGACTTCCAATTGCTTACGAATGGACAGGGCCAAATAATTTCACTTCAACTTTAGAAGACCCAACTATTGCTAACTTTAATAGCAGTGATAGTGGAACATATACGGTACAAGTTGGAGATGCCAATGGATGTACAAGCAATCCTGCAAGTGTTGAAATTTTAATTACTGACCAACCAGCACAACCACAGATTACGAGTAGCGGACCGACCTGCGAAGGAGGAGAAGTTTTACTATCAATTCCTACTTATTCAGGTACAAATATCGACTATACTTGGCTACGCGACGGTGTAGATATATTGAACAATAATAATGAATTATTGCTCAGTCCTGTCAGTACAAATGATGCAGGTTCTTATACTGTAACTATTAATGATAATGGTTGTATAGCAACTTCAGTAGCTTTAAACTTAGACGTATATGAAAAACCACTTGTGACTATTGACGCTATTGCACCAATTGAATGTACAGACGGCTTAGCAAATGTAACTTTCAATGCAAATGTTACAGGAGGTGACGGCAACTATACTTATGATTGGACAGGGCCGAATAACTTTACATCAACAGAAGAAGACCCAAGTCTGAGTAATATTTCTGCTGATCAAGCAGGTACATATACTTTAGTTGTAACAGACGGAAATACTTGTGTGGCGGATGCTACTTCGGTTGTACTCAATATTACAGAGCGTCCTGA
>CAZQTE010000401.1:0-1206 GCA_964595615.1 uncultured Saprospiraceae bacterium | reverse complement strand
AACCCAAGTGCAATCGTTAGCGATATACCAGAAGTTTTATGTACAAACGGAACAGTGAATGTTTCATTAGATGCAACAGTTACGGGCGGATTAGCGCCTTACCAATATAACTGGCAAGGACCAAATAGCTGGTTCTCTGCGGAAGTAAGTCCAGAATTGGCAGGAGTAACATCTGCAGATGCGGGAAGTTATTCGTTAGTAATCACAGACGCAAATGATTGTGTTAGTCCAATATCAAGCAAAAATTTCATTGTAACAGATGCAGTTGAGCAGCCGACAATAAACTCTAACGGACCAGTTTGTGCGGGTGAAGGCGTGACTTTAGAGATCCCTGCTTATGCAGGAGGTATCGTAAGTTATGTTTGGACAAAAGACGGACAAGCATTAACAAATAATAGTAATGTTCTTTTCATTACTCCTGTTACTGCTACAGATGCTGGAAACTATGAAGTGACAGTAACAGTAGACGGTTGTTCTGCAACGTCACCAGTTTACGCATTGACAATATTTGATGCACCACAAACAACAATCTCTCCTGTTCCTCCAACTATTTGTACAGCAGGTGATGAAGAAGTTGTTTTAGACGCGAATATCACAGGCGGTACAGTGCCATTCAGTTTTGAGTGGACAGGACCAAACGACTTCTTTTCAGTAAATGAAGACCCAGTTTTAGTAAATGTAGATGCAACATTCAGCGGTTCTTACACCGTGTATGTTACAGATGCAAATGGTTGTACAAGTAATGCATTTACAATTGAAATCGATGTGAAAGACGCAATCGAAGAACCAATTATTACATCAAATGCCCCAGTATGTGAGGGCGAGCAAGTAATATTGGAAGTGCAAGAATACAATGGTGTTGATTTACAATATGAGTGGTTTAAAGACGGAGTTTCACTCGGTGTCATTACAAACAATGAGTGGATTATTAATCCTGCTGATTTATCGGATGAGGGAGAATATACTGTATTAATAAGTGTTGACGGATGTCAGAATATGTCTGACCCTTATACTTTAGATATTCATGCACAACCAGTTGTCAGTATCGCACAAGAAGGCGGTTTGACATGTACAGATAGTTTCGATGAAATAACTTTAAATGCTACTACAATAAGTGCAGGTGGTGCAAGTAATTTTATCTATCAATGGACAGGACCAAATAACTTCACAAGTACAAATGAAGACCCAATATTGATAAATGTAACA
>CAZQTE010000400.1:0-5499 GCA_964595615.1 uncultured Saprospiraceae bacterium | reverse complement strand
GTCGCAATCGTTTCTGAATTTTTCAAAACTTCAATTTCTTCTGCATTCACCACTTCCAAGTGGTCAACCGAAATCGCCTGATGTGTCACACTCGCTTGGATGCCGCCCATGCAGTTGAATTGATTGGTGTGTATTTTTGGTTTTAAACCGTATTTCGCACCAGCTTCCATAATTTCAATCGTTTCTTCTGGCGAAAAAGCAACTTTCTCACAAAAAACATCAATGTAATCTGCCAAACCTTCTTCTGCTATTTGCGGTAACATTTTATTAAAAATCAAATCCAAATAGCCTCGTCTGTTGGAGCGATATTCCATTGGAAAAGTGTGTGCCCCAAGAAAGGTAGATTTAATCGTCAAATCTGTCTGCGGCTTCAATTTCTTAATGACGCGCAGCATTTTTAATTCACTTTCTACCGTCAGTCCATAGCCACTTTTAATCTCAATCAAGCCCGTTCCAAAACCACGTACTTCTTCAATACGACGCAAAGCTTGTTCCACCAACTCACTCTCGGATGTCTTTTGTAATCTCTGTGCAGAATTTAAAATACCACCGCCGCGTTCCGCGATTTCTTCATAAGAAAGTCCGTTGATTCTATCCGCAAATTCTCCTTCACGACTACCCGCAAAGACTAAATGCGTATGCGAATCACACCAAGTTGGAAAGACAAATTTACCCGTCGCATCAATCGTTTCGTATGCTCTTTCTGGCGAAGCTTTCATGTCTCCAAAATCCTTAATCTTTTCATCTTCTATGAGCAAAAAAGCATTTTCTATGAGAGGTAAATTATTCATCATTGAACCGCTAACTTTACGGTCGTGAGAAAGAACTAAACCTTTGATATTTTGAATAAGAATACTTGGCATTGATTTGTCATTTATGTTGTGACTATGGTAAAAGAAAATCGTCTAAAAGGGGAATTTTTTAGTGTTTTCTTCTTCATAAATTAAGACACTTTTGAGAGAGCAAAAGTACGTGATAAAGATAAGAAACCTTCTTTAAAGCAAGTTTTAATAAAAATACCGATATTGCCTTATGAACATTACTATTCTTTCCAGAGGAAACTATTTATACTCCACTCAAAGTTTATTACGCGCAGGCGAAGCAAGAGGACACAAAATGGATATTGTCGACCATGCGCGATGCAATATCATGTGTGCAACGAATGACCCACAAGTTTTTTTCGAAGGAGAACGCATTGATAAAGTGGACGCGATAATTCCGCGCATCGGTGCATCTGTTACAGAACATGGGGCAGCAGTTGTGCGTCAATTTGAATTGAAAAAAGTAGCTACTGCTACACGTTCAGATGCACTTTTAGAAGCAAGAGATAAATTTCGTTCTTTACAAAAATTATCGGCCAATGGTATTGGCGTTCCGCGCTCATTTTTAGTGAGCGATACGAGTGATTTACCTTGGTTGTATCAAGTCTTAGGTTTTCCTTTAATCATAAAATTGTTGGAAAGTACGCATGGCAATGGCGTTATCTTAGCCGATAATGCGCAGACGGCAGGTTCTGTCATAGATGCATTTTCCAGTCGTAAAGAAAAAGTCTTGTTACAAGAATTTGTGAAGGAAGCATCAGGAGAAGATATTCGTGCATTTGTCGTTGGAAAAGAGGTCGTGGCAACCATGCGTAGGCAAGCAGAGAAAGGAGAATTTCGTTCAAACCTTCATAGAGGTGCGACAGGACATATTGTTGAGTTGACAACTGAAGAACGCGAAACTGCCTTAAAAGCCTCTCGTTTATTAGGTTTAGATGTAGCAGGAGTAGATATGTTGCGCTCTAAAAATGGTCCTTTAATCATCGAGGTAAATGCTTCGCCAGGATTAGAAGGAATTGAGACTGTGACTGGAATTGATGTAGCAGGAAAAATTCTTGATTTAGTAGAAGCAAAGGTCAAAACGGCGCGGAATTACAAATTGTATAAAGCTAAGTTGAAGAAGTAATTGAAACTTAAGTTCAATTACTTAAGTCCGCAGCTCGACAAGCTCACTGCTCGGCACACTTAATAAAACAAAACGGCATCTCAAAATCAATTGAGATGCCGTTTTGTTTATATCTAAGTCAGACGAGTCCGTCCGCCGTCAAGCGAAGCGCCCGTCCACCGTCTACCGTATTTTACCCTTTATCAAAGCGAATTTCTTGGATAAGAGTCTTGCTACCAGTATTACCGAGGTACACATATACACGGAAGGTTTTACCTCCTGCGGTCATATTACCAATGCAATATTGCGAGTCTTTTCCTTTAGAACTACCTTGGTGCACTTGACTAAATGCACTTGGTTTATTTTGAGTGAAAAAAGATTTCACTTTTTTGACTGCTTCCGGTTTATCGTAAATGTCCTCCACATCTAAAATGGCAACTTCTACGCTTTCATCGAAAAACGAGCCGAGGGTCTCTGCATCACCGCTACTTAGCGCTTTTGTGATAGCATCAATGCTTGCGCCTTCACCTGCGGTAAAAGAAAACATCGGGATAGCTAACAACAGAATTAACAGATTCTTCATGGCTTCTAATTTTATTAAAAGAATAATATAGGTGGGAATTTTATCCCTTTACCCTAATATATAGTTTGTTAGTTGATATTGTTCGAAATTAATATATTTGTCAGACGACATTATTGTCAAAACTCCACAAAACAAATATCAAAATATTTATTTTGTATTCTTCTATAAATCTCAACACAAGATTTAGTCAAAGAATGTTATCTAATAGACGTTCTGTAGCGAACAAAAGTTACTTTCTTCAATTTTAGTGTACGGAAGTGAGACGCAGAATATGCGTTTCTTTGAGAGGTGTGCGGTAGAATATTAATTCAAAAATCGCAGCAAAAACGCAGAATAGCAAATATTTGTTGTCTTTTAACTAAAAATAATTATTAAAAGACATAAAGACAATTATTTATATTGTTGATAATCAATGCTTTAATTGCTTCTTAATTATTTATTTCTCATTGTTTCCTCTTTTTCCCTTACTTTGCAATTACTTATTCATTTTCGGATTCAAAAATCATTGTTCATGGTTACTAATTTAGGCTTAGTTAATTCTGTTGTCAGTCGCTTCATCGCTGAATTGCGTGATGTCAATATTCAAAAAGACCGTTTACGTTTTCGTCGAAATATGGAACGTATAGGTGAAGTCTTTGCTTACGAAATTAGTAAAACACTTGACTATGAACTGGAAGAAGTGGAAACTCCTCTTGGTATTGCAGAAGCTGCTGTTCAACAAGATACGGTAGTTTTAGCCACTATCTTGCGTGCAGGCCTACCCATGCACACAGGAATGCTCAATTATTTGGATGATGCAAAAAATGCTTTTGTCTCTGCTTATCGCAAACATCACAAAGACGGTACTTTTGAAATTGACGTCCAATATGTTTCTTGTCCTGATTTAGAAGGAACGACTTTGATTATTTGCGACCCCATGTTAGCAACAGGCGCGTCTATCGACTTGACGATAAAGACCTTATTAGAATACGGAACGCCCGAAAAGATACATGTTGTCACGGCAATTTCTTCGGCAGATGGTCTTGAATTTATTAAGAGAACTCACCCTGATGTAGATATTTGGTTGGGAGCTGTAGATGAAGAATTAACTGCGAAGTCTTATATCGTGCCTGGTTTGGGAGATGCGGGGGATTTGAGTTTTGGGGAGAAGGTGCAGGAGTAAATATGAAATGTTAAATATGAAATATGAATAGGGTTTTGCAATTCTTGACTGCAAAACCCTATTTTTCGTACTTCGTACTTCCCTTACTCTTTATCAAAAATATCTTCTGAAAAATCAGTCGAATTAACTGCTGGTGCAGTATAGATAACCTCTTCGGTAGCTTCAATCTTTTCAATTTGAGCATTCGCTTCTTCAATATTTTCGTAGCATTTTGAAACCAACATTTCGATTTCAGCATCTTCGCCTACCATATTTGTGTAATCATTGAAGGCACGAACGGCGCCATAAGGATTTCCTAAGTGATATTCTGCTAATCCAATTTGACGCAGATATTCTGGATTTTTGGTGTCATAACCTTTGGCTACCCAAAAGCTTTCCAAAGCCGCATTGTATTTGCCCGTTTCCATTTCTACCAAACCTAAAGTAAAGTAAACTTCTGGGTGGTCATTTTCGATTTCCATAGCGTAACGAATAGCGCGGTGTGCCTTTGTCCATTCATTCTTTTCTAAGAAACATTGTGCTAAGTGCAAGTAGGCTTCAAAGTCTAAAGTAATCTCTAATGACTGATTAAAATCGTTGATAGCATTGTCGTAATTGCCCATAAGTAGGTGCAATTTTCCACGATTACGCAATGCGAATACATCTTCAGAATTGTGATGCAAAGCGATAGAGTAGTATCTAAATGCTTGCTCTATATCTCCTTGTGCCGCGTAAGTATCTGCAATACCGCAAAAAGCTTCGCCATAAGTTGGATTCATCGTTAAGGCACTATTAAATGCATCAATTGCACCTGTTGTATTTCCCATTTCATTTAATACCAATCCAACATTTAGATAGCCTTCTGGTGAACGACGTAAGTCTAATACAGATTGAAAATCAATCAATGCCGCCTCGTAGTTTTGCATATCATAATTGACTTGTGCACGAAATTTTAATGCACGGACATCATAAGGATTACTGTGCAATAATTCATCTAAATCATACATCGCACTTCTCAATTTGCCCATCTTAATAAAGACCTGACTGCGGTGAAAAAGAGCTTCTGTAAAGTTTGGATTTTCTTCTAATGTCAAGGTGTAACTGTCAACAGCATCTTGGAGATTGTCTTCTTGTGCCGCGACTTGACCTTTTGCGAAAAATTGTTCCGCGTAGGAAAATTGTGCTTGAATTTGAGTAGTCAGCATGAAGCAAAATGCCACAAAAGCAAAGCGAATAAAAACGTTTTTTTGGAATGGTGTGTATCTCATGATAATTCAGTATTGGGAGTATCAGAATTAAAAACACAGAAAGAAAAAAGAGATACAAAGGGAAAGAAAAGAGGATTTTTCTCTCGATTTGAAATTTTGAGACGGGATAAATTTAAATAAACGAACACAGAATACACCAGTAGTGTAATTCATTCAAAATTCAAAATTAAACCATTCAAAATTAAAAGTGTGTGTGTAGTATCTCAGTGTGTCTTGCTGTTCTTGGGATTCTGGACTCGGTTTTTAAATATTATTGGGGTTGTTTTATGTTTAGTACAAATATATTTAATTTTAATTCGTAAAGTCAAGTAAAATATTGATTATTAAATAATTAAATATTTTTTAATTAATAATTTGTTTATTTTTTTGACACAAAATAAATTTTGTTGCGTTATCGAATTATAGTAGAAGAGGAGTAAAAATCGTGCCGAACACATTATGAAAATAAATAATTTAAAATATTTATTTATTTATTTGATTGTTGCTGATTTGGTGTCGGACACTTAATTTCAATAAAAGGCACAGGAGTTAATTGCAATCACACTATTAAGCAAAAATGTAGTGTCTAACACCTGTAATTA
>CAZQTE010000399.1:0-5500 GCA_964595615.1 uncultured Saprospiraceae bacterium | reverse complement strand
TAAAAGTAACAAGCTCTAAAATGAGAAAGCCCGATGCTACTTAAAGTATCGGGCTTTCTTATTCTACGTAATTATAATCTATTTTTTATCCTCATACAAATCTTCTAAATCTGTCACAATCACTTCATCTCCTTGCTCCAGTTTTTTAGAAATCTGCGTGTAAGGACCCGTCACAACCATATCTCCATCCTCAAGTCCTGAAACAACTTGAATAAAATCATTATCTTGAATTCCCGTTTTTACAGGAACGTAACGAACTGTATCGCCTGAGACAACAAAGACAATTTCAACAATATCATCATCTTCAACCTTCTTCTTTTTCTTATCCTTTTTGTCTTTCTTTTTACCTGCTAAAACATCTTTTTCACGTGTAGTCACAGCTTGAATAGGTACACTTAAAGCATCATTCACTTCTTTTGTAAATATCTCAACTGAAGCAGACATACCAGGTCGGAAAGGGTAAGGCTTTTTAGCTGTAACTAAATCTGCGTAGCTGCTCGGCTCTACATTTATTGTCACTACAAAGTTTGTTACTTGCTCACTTGTCAAAGCAACAACGCCAGTCGTATTATTCGCCGAGTTAGCAATTTGAACCACTTTTCCTGTGAATTTTCTATCTAGATAAGCATCAATTTCAATCTCAACATCATCACCTATTGTTACACGCGGAATATCATTTTCACTGACTTCCACTTGTACTTCCATAGCATTCAAATCTGCAATACGCAAAATCTCAGAACCACTCATCATCCCATTTCCAACGACACGTTCTCCTTTTTCTACATTCAATAATGAAACGACACCGCTATTAGGTGCATAGATGGTCGTACGACGCAAACTGGTATTTAATTCTTTTAAACTTGCCTCAGAACTTTTTACTGTAAATTCAGCAGCTTTAGTTGCCTGTTGAGCACTACTTATACTTGCCTCTGCAGAACGTAGATTGGCTTCCAATGCTGCTAAATTTGTTTGTGCTGTCTCAAAGTCAACTTGTGAAATAACTCCTTCTTCCTTCAACTTCTTATTTCGATTAAATACCTCTCTGGCTTGTAGTAACTGGGCTTCAATCTGCTCTTTTTGCGCGCGTGCATTGTCAATCTGCGCTCGAGAGTTAGCGAGGTTTGCTTTAGAGCTATTCACTGCGGCACGACCACGTTCTACTTGTGATTGATAAGCATCTGCATCAACTTTAGCAAGGATTTGGTTAGCGACAACGCTATCGCCTTCTTCTACATACAATTCCACTATCTCTCCCGAAACATCAGAACTAATCTTAACTTCCGTAACAGGGAAAACCTTACCACTCGCCGTGACTGTTTCCTTGATAACACGCACTTCTGCGGCTTCTGCGGTAACTTTTTCGCCAGTCTCGCGCTTCTTGTTTTTCACTACTACTGCTGCTATGAGAAGTGCAATGACACCGAGCGTTATCCAAATCCAAAGATTATTTTTTTTCTTACTTGCCATGATTTTTACTATTGAGATTTTCGAGTGGTTTTGTTATGTTTTGAATCTTATTCTTTCAAACTCAAATTCTTGCCAACATAAAAGTCAACTACTTTTAAATTGAAAAGATATTGGTATTTAGCAGTTGTCAAATCAATCTCTGAACGGTCAAGATTTGCTTTTGCAGTAGAGAATTCAAAAGTGTTAATTGCGCCTAAATCAAAGCGTCTTTGTGCATTATTAAATGCTGCTTCTGCTGCTGCCTTTGCGCGAGTTGATGCTTCAAAAGACTTTTTAGATGCGCGGGCATTTGCAATTGCAGTTTGAATATCTGATTTTAATTGCTGTTTTGCTCTTTGATTGGTAACCTGTTGATTTTTAATATTCAACTCGGCGCGTTCCATGTTAATATCGTTGTTAAATCTATTGAAAATGGGAACATTTAAACTAATACCAATATTTTGTCCAAAGTTTTGGCTTAATTGAGTGCCGTAAGCTAAGTTGTTAAATGTAACTTGAGGCACTACATTAAACTCAGATAAAGTAGCATCTACATTGTTAATGATTACAGGAACTGCTGGCCCTTGTGTAATAATTGGAGGTCCTGTTATTTCTGGATTTTCAAAGTCTTTTGCTGCACTTGACCAATTTGTGCTCAAACCTCCAAAAATGGATAAAGAAGGTAATTTACCTGCTTTTGCGATATCAATACCTATTTCTGCACTCTGTGCACGCAATTCTCCAGCTTCGATTTGTGGCTGTGTCGTTAGAGCCTGTGTGTAAACTCCGCTTAATGTCAATACGTCGGGATTTGCACTTTCAGGAATGACAATAGGTGGTTTTTCCACTTTAATTTCCTTGTTGGGCTCTAATTCTAATAATTGTTTTAGTGCCAAATAAGCAGCTTCTACCCCATTTTGTGCTTGTACAACTGTTTGCTCATTAAGCGCGACTTGTGCTAAAATATCTAAACGGTCATTTTGTGGTAAAACACCTGCACTGATAAGTTTATCTGTTTGAGACAGTTGCTCATTTGCTTGCTCCAATTGACGGGTAGCATTTGACTCTTGTTCTTCAGATAATAAAATTTGCAAATAAGCAGAAGCAATGTTCAAGGCTAGATTATTGCTTGTTGATTCCGCATCTTTTAGTGCAGCTTTAACATCAATTTGACTTTGCTCAATTGAATTCTTAATCCGAAAACCGTTAAATAAAGTTAGCCCAGTATTTACTCCAAAACTATTAAACGAAACGCTTTGATTGACGAAATCATTCGTTGTCGGGTCAATTGTACGTCCAGCTTGAATACCAAAACTACCGCTGGCATTGAGATTTGGATAACGTTCTGATCGACTCGATTTTTCTTGTAATTGAGCACTTTCTACAGCATACTCTGCTTGTTTAACACTTAAACTATTTTGCTGTGCATATTGAATGCAGCGTTCGAGTGACCAAGAATTTTGCGCATTGGTTTCTGTGAAAAGAAAGCAAAGCAGCAATAGAGCGAAGATAGATTTTCCGTTGAGTGAGTTCATTTGAAATGTATTTTTGATTTGACAATGCAATAGTAAAAAGCAATTACCGTAAATGACTCAATATTTATATTAAAAGTTGCTTTTTTAGGATGAAAGAAAGGATTGTAGCCGATTTTTATTCTTTTTATCATTTTTTGACGCTTTTATTGAAACGATAATAGAGTCTGGTTTGCTACGATAATTGTACTTTTAATTTCAAATATAAGATGCATGAAATCTTGGAAAGGATTCTTTTTTGATAAAAAACTTGCTTTGTAAGGGAATCAAATATAACTTTGTGTCACAAAGTACTTTTAAGTAAAGAATAATAATACAGCAAAGTGGTCATGAATAATAACGAACATTTAGAAAGTTTGCAGCAGATACGTTCTATGATGGAGCGTTCTTCTCGATTTATTTCTTTGAGTGGTTTGTCTGGTGTTGCAGCAGGCATTATTGCTTTATTTGGAGCAGCAGCGGCACATTTATATTTAGATACAAAACCATTTTCTGGACCTTACCTTTATTTGGCAGAGCCTGGATATGAAAAATGGGGTTTGAACTTTTATGAGTTCTTTGCTTTAGATGCGGGCATTGTATTAATTTTGGCTTTAGCTGCTGGAATATTTTTCACGACACGCAAAGCTGTTAGGAAAGGTCAGAAGGTTTGGGACAAATTGACTTGGAGACTTTTGATAAATTTAGTAATTCCATTAGCAACAGGTGCGGTTTTCTGCTTAGCTTTGCTGAAGTATGGAATGTTCGGATTAATCGCTCCTACGACCTTGATTTTTTATGGCTTGTCTTTGATTAATGGAAGTAAATATACTTTGAACGATATTCGCTACTTAGGAGTGACGGAGATTGTTTTGGGAATGATTGGCTTGTTTAATATTGGATATGGTTTGGAAATTTGGGCGATTGGATTTGGACTGATGCATATAGTTTATGGCACTTTTATGTGGATGAAGTATGAACGGTAGATGGCCGTGCAGGACTTAAACATTACCCTCCTAATTAAAAATTAACAATCTCCAGCTAATTCATGAAGCATATTCTAACACAATTTAATAAGACTTTTGAGAATAGAGTCCGACTGGGTATCATGTCGGTTCTCATGGTCAATGATTGGGTAGAATTTAATCGTTTGAAAGAAGTATTGGAAGTAAGTGATGGAAATTTAGCAAGTCACTTGAAAAACTTAGAAGGCAAGAATTATGTGGAGGTAAAAAAAGAATTTGTAGGTAGAAAGCCGCAAACAACTTATGCTGTAACCGATACAGGTAAACAAGCATTCAGCGAGCACTTAAACGCACTTGAGAAAATTTTGAAAGGAGGAAAAGCGTAATATATTTTTTGGCTATTCACTTTGTGAAGCAAAGTACTTTTAATTTTAAAACACTATACATCATGAAAAATATCTTTAAAACCATGCAAAAATCACAAAGAGTAAAACTGTTTTTACTACTATCCTTATTGACAGCATTCGATTTTACGCTGTTAGCGTATCGTTTGCACATTATTGATTTTGATTGGTCAAAAGTTGACTCTATCTATGATTTGGCAGCTGTGCGCGGCATTCCAACCTTCTTCTTCCTAGTCTGGAATCTCTTTTTAGCATGGATACCTTATTGGGTTTCCCTTACTCTAGCAAGCATTAGAGACGGAAAACTTCGCCGTATCAAAACTGGCTTTACTTTAGTCATTTGGTTACTCTTCTTTCCAAATGCCCCTTACATACTAACTGATTTACTGCACTTCAGAAATTTTGGTGATGTCCCGATGTGGTACGATTTGATGATGCTTTTATCCTTTGCCTTTACAGGAGTGATGTTGGGATGGTTGTCTCTAATGGAAGTTCAGGACTTTTTAAAAAGCCGTCATTCGCGTGGTGTAGCGCGTGGATTGACCTTTGTTGCTTTGATTTTGTGTAGCTATGGCATTTATTTAGGACGTTTTCAGCGCTGGAATTCTTGGGATATTTTGACTAATCCTGTTGCGCTGTTTCAAGATATGTTTAGTGTTTTAATGCAGCCGAGTGTACATGCGGGAACGTTAGGGATTGCCGTAGTCCTCGGCGGCTTTTTGACTATTGGTTACGCGTTGTTGAGTGCTTTGCGCCAACCTTTACAATAAGGAGAGAGGTGTCAGGAGAGAGGAGAGAGTCAGCCTATACTTGTACGCTGTCTCTCTCCTCTCTCCTCGCACCTCTCTCCTGAAAAAATAAAAAAATGAAAAAATATCTCGTATTGAATCTTTCAGTATGGTTAGGAGCTATCGCGTTTAATGCCCTGTTTTGGGGAGAAGCGATGGGACTGAACACTTTGCTTTTCACGCTGCTTGCTTTGGCTGCGCTATTTACCCTTCATCCGGAGAGTAAGCGCAGCCGCAGCGTGCTTTTATTGGCGGGTGGTCTGTTCACTTGTGCGATTTTGGTAGTTTGGAATAATTCCCTTTTTGCTAAGATTATGTATTGGATTTCGTTCGTTTGTGTGGCAGGAATGGTGCAGCAGCGCGAATTGAAATTTCTGTTTTTTGGT
>CAZQTE010000398.1:3721-5501 GCA_964595615.1 uncultured Saprospiraceae bacterium | reverse complement strand
AAGCATGACCTTGTCTATAATTTGGCGGAGAATGGTGTGATGAATATGGTCTCGAAATGGTATTCTGACACAACTTCTGAAAAAATCAGGCAGTGGGCAGAAGATTTTATGACCAATGATGTTTGTTCTGAGTGTGAAGGTTTGCGCTTGCGTAAAGAGAGTTTGCATTTTAAGATAAATGAGAAAAACATTGGAGAATTGTCTAAAATGGATTTGGGACAATTGTCTGAATGGATGGTCAATGCCGATAAAGATTTATCGCCAAGGCAATTGCTCATTGCGAAGGATATTTTGAAGGAAATTCGTTTTCGATTAGACTTTTTATTGCATGTCGGATTAGAATATTTGTCTTGTAATCGCTCGGCGCGCACGCTGTCGGGGGGTGAAGCACAGAGGATTCGTTTGGCGACGCAGATTGGTTCGCAATTGACAGGAATTACTTATATTTTGGATGAGCCTTCCATTGGATTGCACCAAAGAGATAATGAACGGTTGATAACGGCACTTCGCGAATTAACCGAAATTGGCAACTCTGTCATCGTCGTCGAACACGATAAAGATATCATGTTGGCTTCTGATTATTTGATTGACCTCGGACCGGGCGCGGGTAAGTTAGGCGGGCACATTGTCGGCGCAGGCACACCAGCTGAATTCATTAAAAATGAGACAATTACCGCCGAATATCTCAACAACGAACGCCGCATCGAAGTCCCAAAGAAACGTCGTAAAGGAAATGGTAATTTCTTAGAGTTAAAAGGAGCAACAGGGAACAATCTGAAAAGTGTCAATATCAAAATTCCATTAGGGACTTTTACTTGTGTGACGGGCGTGTCTGGGAGTGGAAAATCGACTTTGATAAACGAGACTTTGTATCCTATTTTGCGTCAGCATTTCTATAAAAGTCTAAAGAGACCAATGCCGTACAAATCATTCAAAGGTTTGGAACATGCGGACAAGGTTATTGATATTGACCAATCCGCAATTGGTCGGACGCCACGTTCAAACCCTGCGACATACACAGGACTTTGGACGGAAATTCGTAAACTTTTTGCACTCATTCCCGAAGCAAAAATACGTGGCTACAAAATCGGACGTTTCTCTTTCAATGTACAAGGTGGACGTTGCGAAACTTGTAAAGGAAGTGGTTTGCGTACAATTGAAATGAACTTCTTACCAGATGTTCAAGTAGAATGTGAAACTTGCCTCGGTTGCCGCTACAATCGCGAAACTTTAGAGATTTTATACAAAGGAAAATCGGTCAACGACGTTCTCAATATGACGGTTGAAGAGGCTTGTGTTTTCTTTGAACCGATACCAAAAATTTATCGTAAATTAAAGACTTTAAAGGATGTTGGTTTGGGATATATTACGCTCGGACAGCAAGCAACAACCTTGTCTGGTGGAGAGGCGCAACGCGTCAAACTTTCAGAAGAACTTTCAAAAAGAGATACTGGAAAAACGGTTTATATTTTAGATGAACCGACGACGGGATTGCATTTTCAAGACATTCAACATTTGCTTAATGTCTTGCAAAAATTGGTGGAGAAAGGGAATACGATTATCGTGATTGAGCACAGTATGGATGTGATTAAGGTGGCGGATTATATTATTGACATGGGACCAGAAGGTGGTCAACGTGGTGGTAATTTGGTCGTGGCGGGTACGCCTGAGAAAGTGGCGAAGAAGAAAGAGAGTCATACGGGGCGTTTTTTGAAGGAAGAGTTGAAGTAATTTTAGACCCTGTCGGGCAAGCGAGGATTAACGAGATTACAGGATTACA
>CAZQTE010000398.1:0-3621 GCA_964595615.1 uncultured Saprospiraceae bacterium | reverse complement strand
AGGAACAAGTCAAAATAGGAAATCCTGTCATCCTGTTAATCCTGTCTGAAAAAATATAACGCACAGCAAACAGAAAAATTAAAATTTGAAGCCAGACGAAAGCATAAACGAATTTAACGAAGAACAACAAGACGTTCTCAAATCCATTCGCGTCGAACGGATAATTCTCCCTGTCCTCATTGGTATTGGCGTAGTCATCTACTTGGTATTAAAGCAATTCAATATCGAAGAGTTTTGGAAGATAATGGCGGATGCTTCGGGGTCAACTGTGTTTTGGGTTTTGGTTTCTGTAGCGATATTAGTGATTCGACATTTGGCTTATGCGACGCGTTTGCGGGTTTTGTCAGAAGGTGAATTTAGTTGGCGAAAGTGCATTGAGTTAATCTTCATCTGGGAATTTTCGGCGGCGGTATCTCCTACCAGCGTTGGTGGGTCGGCAGTGGCATTTTTTGTCTTGGCGCAGGAAAAATTAAGTGCAGCAAAGACAGGCACGATAGTGCTTTATACGATTGTCTTGGATACCATATTTTTTGTGGCGAGTTTGCCCATTCTCTTAGCGATATTTGGGACTGAAATGATACGACCTGCTGGCGAAGGCGGCGTTTCATTTTTAGATGGCTGGGGCTATTATTTCATTTTTGCTTACCTTTTAATGGCGACTTATGGGACGCTTTTTTATTGGGGATTATTTCACTCTCCTCGTCAAATTAAGAGATTATTGGCTGGTGTGACGCGTATTGGATTCTTAAAAAAATATCGTCAGAAGGCATTGGATTTGGGGGATGATGTTATTGTCGCTTCTGCGGAATTGAAACGTAAAGAACCTATATTCCACCTCAAAGCTTTTCTGGCAACTGTGACTGCTTGGTCTTGCCGTTTTTTACTTTTAAATGCTTTGATAATTGCCTTTACTTCCGTTCCTGTTGAGTTTTGGGAGCAATTTAAATTGTATTCTCGCTTGGAGTCTATGTTTGTGATTATTGCTTTTAGTCCGACGCCTGGTGGAGCTGGTTTTGTGGAAATCTTGTTTAATGGTTTCTTGACAGACTATATGGAGAGTACGACGTATTCGACGATGATTTCTACGATTTGGCGGATTTTGACTTACTATTCTTATCTTTTGGTGGGGGTGATTGTGATACCGAATTGGATTAGGAATGTGTTGAATGAACGGGCTAAGAGTCGGAAAAAAAATATCTAATGAGTGGGACGCGAAAGGAACACGGATGAACACGGAAAAACACTGATTAGGACGGATTTTTTTTATGATGTTTTAAAATCTCTTTATGAAAATAGCAAACAGTATTCTTGCTCTTTTATTCTTCATATTTGCCGCTGTACAATACAATGACCCTGACCCTTGGCTTTGGATAGTTGCTTATATATTTGTTGCTGTACAATTTATCCTACAAATCTTCCAAAAATTACCACGTCCTCTTCTCTTAATTTCCATTATTCTTTTCGCCATTTTGGGAATGACTTTTATTCCTGATTTTATAGATTGGATAGAAAAAGGTGCGCCCTCGATTGCGAGTGAAATGAAAGCGACTGAGCCACATATTGAATTGGTGCGTGAATTTGGAGGACTTTTGATTTGTTTGGCAGGTCTATTCTTCTTGTTGTTTCAACAAAAGAAAAAGTAGTTTGTGCCTTTCTTTAAATTATTTTCTTGCATAAAATCTAAAATCTCTACCTGCCCGTCTGGGGCAGCAACTGCGATGATAATTTGTGGATTTTCCAGCTCTTTTACAAAGTCTGTTGGCTTCAATTCCGCCGAAGAAACCACATGTCCCCACTTACTTTCTGTATTACAAACCCAATGAAAATACACTTTATTCTCGTCCAACATCCGCGCAATTCGCTTCCCTTTTTTCCCTGCACCCCATAAAACTAACGGACGTTCCTGCTGATATTCTAAACGTAAGAAATAAGGCAATTTTAAATCAAAATATTGATTGTTCGCATAAGTTTTATCATTGCGAGAAGTGCGCGTTGTATGGTCGCGCCATTGATGTAAAATACCGTCTGCACTGACAACTTTCAAGCCCTTTTCATAAAAACGAAAACACAAATCATAATCCTCTGGATAATCATTTGGACGAAAAGCATCACATTTTTCCAAATCCTCGCGAGAAGTCATCCAACAAGGCGAAGGAATAACACACTCTTTATAAATCTCCGAAAAGTTGCTTTGATTTTGCGTCAAATCATTCAACCAAGCTTCATAACGTTGATAACCTTCTCCCAATTCATTTTCTGAAAAATACTGAACGAAGCCAGTCGCGACATACCCATTTCCATTTTTGACAAGTAAATCTTTGAGTATTTTTAGCTTAGCGGGCATCATGCGGTCGTCCGCGTCCATGCGTGTAATATATACGCCAGAAGAATTTTGATAAGCTGTGCGAAGAGCGGAGATAATCCCTTTTTCTGTATTTTGTAAGGCGTGAATGCGCCCGTCAGTAGCGGCGTATTTTTTGAGGATTTCGAAACTATTATCAGTTGAAAAATCATTGACTGCCAGCAATTCCCAATCCGTTTCTGTTTGTTGCAGAATAGAATTTAGACAATCTTCTAAAAAGGGGGCAGCATTGTAAACAGGGAGAAGGATGCTAATCATTTATTGTAATTCGGCTTTTTAAAATCCGGCATATTCATCCGTCACCATTATGCTCAATTGTACTTTTGCGAAATCTTTATCCGCGTAAAAATCATCTAAAACTGCGACTGTTTCCACTGTATCAGGGTCACGCGCCAGTAATTGTCGATATGCCCAAATGACCATACCTTCAAACATCTCACGCGAGTTTATCAATATCTCTGTGTAATCCTCTCGATTGCTTCCTGTCTGCCCAAAAAGCGTTTCTTCTGTCTCAGAATCCACCATATTAAAGCCTGCTTGAAACTCATAATTCGTCGGAAATCGCCACAATAAATTATCAAAACTCGCTCTGACAAAATTGAAGGTATTCATATTGATATCATCATAAACCGCATTATTTATCATGCGCCCAAACATCTTTTCTATCGTAATGACTCCTGTTTGTAAATCCGATTTACTCTTCTTGACCATGACTAATTTCTCAATAACCTCTTCATTATTTGATCCACCAATAACATCATTAATATCGTTATCCGAAGCGCCTTCCAGACATCTCCCCTTTGCCAAACTATACAAATGCTGATGATATGCGTGCAAGTAAGAAGTATCTCCCTCGATAAAATCAGTAGACTTTTGCAGTTTTTCAATTAAAACTTGACGCGCATCTTTAACCAAATTAGCATCACGCAAAGCCAGAGTCTCTGCCTCCAATTCACCATCCAAAGGTTCACGTCCCAAAAGGTCAATGAAAACTCGATTGACATAATTTTCAATCTTAACGATAGGAATATTATTGACAATTGGTGGATTGTTATCACCAATAAGTACCGTTTCTTTTTTGCAACTTAAAAAAGAAAACAATATTAAAAATGTGAGAAAGTGTGTTAATCTCATAAACATATTTTTGTTTTATGTCACTTTTATTTTTACAAAAAAAATAGCTCTACAAAGTGCTGTAAATATAATTCATTTATTTGAGATGCTATTGAAATATGCTTTTTCGATTTGCTATCCCATTT
>CAZQTE010000397.1:3094-5507 GCA_964595615.1 uncultured Saprospiraceae bacterium | reverse complement strand
AAATTACAACAATAAAACTATACAAATTCTCATACATGCAACGAAAAGCTTACAAACTAACCGCTGGAAACATTAAAAATCTCAAAGAACAAACAGAAAATTTAGCGACACCTCAAGACAATGAAGTCTCCGTAGAAGTCCACGCGATTGGGCTAAACTTTGCGGATGTCTTTGCTATTTGGGGCTTGTATAGTGCCACGCCGAAAGGAGAGTTTATACCTGGTTTAGAATATTCAGGAAAAATTGTCGCAGTTGGAAAGAATGTAACGAATGTGAAAGTGGGCGATGAAGTTATGGGAATTACGCGCTTTGGAGCGTATGCGACGCATTTGAATATCGATAGTCGTTATGTTTTGCCTTTGCCAAATGGCTGGGATTTTAAAACTGGTGCGGCTTATCTTGTTCAGGTTTTGACAGCTTATTATGCTTTGGTTAATTTGGGGAATATCCAAGACGATTATCGTATTTTGATACACTCTGCGGCTGGTGGTGTTGGAACTTTGGCTAACCGTCTGGCTAAGAAAATGAATGCTTACACGATTGGTTCGGTGGGAAGTCCAGAGAAAATTGATTATTGCAGAAAAGAAGGCTATGATGCGGTAATTGTGAGAGGCGAAGATTTTGCGGAGAAACTGGATGCGGAATTGAATGGAGAGAAACTTAATTTGATTTTAGAATGTATCGGTGGTGAAATTTTTCAAATTGGCTATGACCGATTAGCAGAAGAAGGACGTTCTATTATTTATGGTTCGGCGCGTTATGCACAAAGTTCTGATAAGCCGAATCGCCTGAAACTAATCTGGCAATTTTTGAGGCGACCAAAAGTTGACCCGCAGGAAATGATTGCGACAAATAAAGGAATCTTAGGTTTTAATCTCATTTATCTCTACGAAAAAGCAGATTTGATGCACCGTTTGCTTTCTGAAATTCAAGATTTAGAAATCGAAAAACCTTACGTCGGACAGACTTTCGCTTGGGCGGATTTACCTGATGCTATTCGTGCTTTTAGAGGTGGAAAAACTATTGGGAAGGTCGTCGTAGAGGTAAATCACTAAATTCATCCTGTCCCTACTTTCATTTGTCGAACAAAAACGTAATTAGTTGCAGAGTATTTTACCTTTATGATAGAAAAGTTGTCACACGCAGCCTACCAACTAACAACCACCAACTAACAACTTGAAAAAATGAATCTCGCTGAAAACATCCGCCAAGCCTTAGGTGCCGTTCGCTCGAACATGTTGCGCTCTGTCCTTACTTTGCTCATTATTGCTTTTGGGATTACTGCCTTAGTTGGTATTCTGACGGCTATTGATAGTGCTATTTTTTCTTTGAGTGATAATTTTTCTCGCTTGGGGGCAAATTCTTTTAGCATCCAACCTTCTGGTCAAGGTATTAAAGGAAATCGCGGTGGTCGTCGTTCCAAAAGTGGCGAAAGTATTTCTTTTGATGAAGCGATGAATTTTAAAGAACGCTTCAACTATCCTGCGAAAGTGACGACTTCACTTTACTGCACGCGCAGTGCGACGGTGAAATATGGCGATGAAAAAACCAATCCGACAGTAAGGATGAATGCGGTGGATGAAAATTATTTGGAGGTAAAAGGTGCAGAACTTTCTCATGGTCGAAATTTCACAGCCATTGAGGCGCAAAACGGTGCAAATAAAGTCATTGTCGGAATGGATATTATCGACAAACTTTTTGAAAATAAGCCAGAAAAAGCACTCGGTGAAAATGTCTCTATTGGCAATGTCAAATATAAAATTGTTGGTGTTCAAAAGTCAAAAGGTTCGAGTATGAATCAAAATGAAGATAATCGAGTCATGATTCCGCTTTTGACGGGTAAGCGATATTATGGGGTTTCACGTACCAATTACGATATGGCGGTAGCAGTTAATGATGCGACGCAAATCGAAAATGCAATCGCCGCAGCAACTGGATTATTCCGAAATGTCCGTGGTCTAAAAGCCGCGCAAGAGAATGACTTTGAAGTTTTTAAAAGTGGTGGATTGGTTGATATTATCAAAGAAAATACGGTCAATTTGCGCGCTGGCGCAGCAGCAATTGGTTTTATTACGCTCTTAGGTGCAGCGATTGGTTTGATGAATATCATGCTGGTTTCAGTGACGGAAAGAACGCGTGAGATTGGTATCACAAAAGCACTTGGCGCAACAAAAAAGAATATCTTAATTCAGTTTTTGACAGAAGCTGTTGTTATCTGTCAAATGGGCGGTATCGTCGGTATTTTCTTCGGTACTTTAATTGGTCTGCTCGTCGCCAAGAGTATGAATGGGCCTTTTGTCATGCCTTGGGCGTGGATTTTTATGGCTATTGTGATTTGTATGGTTGTTGGTTTGCTTTCTGGTTTGTATCCTGCTTTGAAAGCGGCGCGTTTGGACCCGATTGAGAGTTTACG
>CAZQTE010000397.1:0-2994 GCA_964595615.1 uncultured Saprospiraceae bacterium | reverse complement strand
ACCCCACCTGCATATACTCCCAAGCCGTCTGATATTCCCCATTCTTCTCCACATAATCCATAAATTTCTCATAAAATTTATGCCGCCCCACAGTTGCACTATCACCGATGACAACTAAGAGTTTTTTAGCGCGTGTCATGGCGACATTCATGCGGCGATAGTCATTCAAAAATCCTATTTCGCCCTTATCATTTGAACGCACCAAAGAGATATAAACGACTTCCCGTTCTTGACCTTGAAATCCGTCAATAGAATTTATCGTCAAAGGAATATCCGCTAATCTTTCGTCCTCTTCTACCTCTTGTTTCATGTGCAAAACCTGTTCGCGATAAGGAGAAATGAGCGCAACTGAAGGTAAAATACGTTCTTCAAATTTATCTTTCAACTGATAAATATGCTCGCATAAAATCTGAAATTCCTCTGGGTTGTAACGACTCTTTGTTTCCTCATTTATTTTCTCCTCAAAACCACAACCTGCCGTGTCGATAAAGACAACCGCCTTATGCTTTCCTATATCTAAGGAATGCTGCGCAACACTTGCATCTGCCTTTAATGCGCCACCGTAAAACTGCTGATTACTAAAACCCATTATCGCTTCATGCATCCGATATTGGGTGGTGAGTAGCGTGAAGTTGGGAGATTTTTGCAATAATTTCTCTATCAATGTGATATTGAAACCGCCTTTCTTTGCTGCTTGCGATTTTACCGTTGGCGGTAATTGAAAAGGGTCGCCTGCTAAGACTAATTTTGAGGCTTTCTGAATGGGAATCCAAGTCGCGGGTTCTAAGGCCTGCGCGGCTTCGTCAATGACGACAGTTTTAAACTTTCTCTTTGCCAATACGCGGTGAGATGCGCCTACTAAAGTGCAAGTTATGACCTGTGCGCCCGCGAGGATTTGGTCTATCAAACGGTCTTCTAATTGATTTGCCCAATTTTCTAAATCTCGTGCTTCCTTCATCAAATCACGACGTTCCATAGCCTCTGCTCGTCCAAAATTACGTTTCCACTTTCGTGATTTTTTTCGACAATTTGCCGCTTGTATTTTTACCTTTTTAATATTCTTACTTTCGGGATGCGCGGACAATTGCATGTCCAATGTCTGCCGAATAATATCCTCATCTACACGCGAAATATTTCCTATTCGCACCGTATTTAAGCCCGCCTCATGGCAACGCAAAGTCAATAAATCCACAGCAGAATTAGAAGGCGCACAAACCAAAACAGTCGCCTCTGTTTGCGTCAATGTTTTAATTGCTTGCACCAAAGTTGTCGTCTTTCCCGTGCCTGGAGGACCGTGTACGACTGCCACATCTATTGCCCCTTTTATTTGTCGAACGGCTGCTTGCTGAGAGTCATTCAACAAGGGTAAATGTAATGGTTCAGGCGAAAAATGAAAACGGGGCTGTTCCTTGCCTTTTAATACTTCTCTTAACTCTGCCAAGCGGTCACCTTTCGCATTGATGACTGCCTTTAAGGCTTTTTCCATTTCCATATAAGTACGGTCGTCAAAGAGTAAATCGACGCCAAGATTTCCCATATTCAGCCAGTCGGGTAAGTCCTTTGAATTAAGGATTATTTTGATTTTATCCTTGTTTACATAATTGACTACGCCTGTAAAGTCACGTGTTTTTTCGCTGGCTTGATTGGTGTAAAAGTTGACCGTTTTTCCAGAACGGAGTTGGTGAGATTTTCCTAATTCGGAAGTACGTTCTGCGATGATGAATGCACGTTCGCCGTAGGTGTAGCCAGATTTTAATACTTGCAAAGGATACCAAGTTACGCCTTTTTCTTTACGCTTAGAGATAGGCAAGGACTGCACATTTAACTTAAATTGCTCTAAGTCTTCCTCTTTTTCTATTTCTAAAAGTCGTAATTGGTTTTCTAAATCCTTCATTTTAGTTGGTGGTTGTTAGTTGGAAGTTGATAGGGCGGCTTTGGTGCGTTTTTCATGAATAATAGACAGCAAAATGGTCATAAACCTAAGCAAAATCATCCGCAAACTACAATATTTTTTTTTCAAAAAAATATTTTCGATGTGTAGATGATTAATACACGATTTTATAGTCTACCGATTATTAAGTGCATAACACTCTTTAAAACCTTCTGCATTAACCTTATCCTAAACAATAAAGGTAGCCAAGAAAAGTTTAGAAATGTGTAATTTGCTCGCGCATTTTGTAATCTTCACTCCTTTCTATCCGTTAATAATTATATGAAAAATACCTTTACTGCTCTGCTGAAATTTATTGGCTGGACTTTTCTAATTGTTTTGCTCACCTTCCTTTCTCAGACAGGCGGTGTTATACTATTCGTCTTTTTAATCATCCGTAGCTTTCTTTCAAAAGACATTTCTAAACCAAAACGCATCGTGCGAAATTGGTCGATTTTTCTACTTCTCTATGGTGGCTTTAATTTCTTAGCACTTCCCTCAATCGCGAAAAGGAGTGGAAAAGTTCCTTTGCCTGTCTTTTCTGAAAATTTACGTCCACATCGTTTGGCTTATGCATTCTTAAATCGTCATTATGTGACTCCAAATATGCGTAAAGAGATAATCAATGCGGCGGATGCTATGAGCAAAAAATATCCTGGCACTGTCACTTACTATTTGGACGGAAGTCATCCGATTGGGACGCCAAGGTTATATCCACATATTAAACACAAAAGCGGACGAAAATTAGATGTTTGCTTTTTTTATAAGCAAAAAAATGGTGATGATAAAGTGGAAGCAAATCCTTCTTTTTTAGGATATGGATATTTTGTTCCTGTACGAACAGGAGAACGAGATTTACCTGCGGAATGTGAGAAAAAAGGAAGTTGGTGGTACGGATTTACGGGTTGGTTCGTCTTTGATTTTACGGGGCAAGATTTGGAAATTGATGCGGAGAAAAATAAGTATTTCTTAGAGAGTCTGACGAAGAAAAAATCGGTGCGGCGTATTTTTATTGAGCCACATTTGAAGCAAAGATTTGGGATGCAAAGGAATGAGAAGATTCG
>CAZQTE010000396.1:0-5519 GCA_964595615.1 uncultured Saprospiraceae bacterium | reverse complement strand
TTACAATGTACTGAGTTAAATTGACTTTAAAGCTTTATGTTTTTCTTTAAAAAACATAGTATGATATTTGCGTAAAGGTAAACAGACAATTGAACAAAAACAGTAAATTCGATAATTTACCAAGCACAATATGAAAAATAAATACTTTTATTCTATTTTTATTTTATTTTGTTTTATAAATAATTCTTTCGGACAGTCCGTCACTTGGGGACCCGCAATTCCTGCTGGTTCTGCTAATTCTTTAGAAGTTTATAATGGTAACAGTACTGCTACTTTTGAGTTTACTAATAATGGTATACCGATGAGTAATGTCATGCTTCAGGTAGACATGGGAGTCGGAGTAGTATATGACGGTGGATTGGTATCTACTACGAGTGAAAGCGCCATAATCACAGCTATTTCTACCATAGGAGATAGTCCTGCTTTGTTCAATATTGATAATATAGCCGCTGGCGAACAAATTACCTTTAGCTTTTCCCGTAGTGCTACATGTATAGCCAGAGACCACAAAACAATGGGAGGTACGTTTGCTGATACATTACATATATCAACTGGCGGTATGGAAGTGAGCTATTCAAACAATAGTAATGAAGCGTACGCAGCGACTTATGATGTTACTTACGCAAACTTGGTCGTAGGTGCAGTATCACACAGCCCAAGTGCAGCAATGGCTGTTGGGGAGACTGTCACTCGAAGTTATAATGTAACGAATGGTAGTTTTGGAGCTGTAAATGAATTTTGGTTAACAGATTATTTCAATACAAGTGAGTTGATGTTGGCGAACTTTAGAGTTAATGGAGTTGCGATTCCAACAGCAAATATTACAGTGAATACAGATGGTTATCTGGTATATTTTGATGCTGGTGTTATATCAAATATAAATGGTGCTAGCGGTACGATTGGAGATAGTGATACTTTTTTTGAAAAGGATGAGTTTTTTACCCTTTCCTATGATTTGACAATGTTAGAATGCGGCATCGGCAATTCTACACCTTCAAATATTACGGCATTTTATGGTTTAGATGTTAATACACCATGTCTTCCTAATGGAACAAATACGACGAGTGTAAGTGTAAAAAATGGCGTACCCGAACTTCAACTAACCATCATAGACAATCCAGCCATGGAACTTTGTAACGAGGTTAGAAAATGTGTCAGAATTAGAAATACAGCTACGGGAGTAGAAGATTTTGCAATGGACTTAAGTGTTTTGCATGGCTCGGGAGGTAATGATACCCCCATTTCCTCTCCCTCTAATAATATCTTAAATTTATCTAATGTCTTGACGCGGGAAAACTATACGATTAATGACTCTTTAGTTACTTTAACTGCGCCACCTTCGGGACATGCGAGTATTTCTTATATAGGTTTTGATATCTATGGCACGGATATAGACGGACCAGGAGGTTTAGATGATTTGGACAATGATGGCTTTTTTGATGATTTAGGTCCGGGTATTGAAATAGTAGTATGTTATGATATTGATTTGACTCCATTTGATGTTTCTTGTGGTATAGGTAGAAGTGATATATTGAAATGGGAACATGATTACTTCGATGTGAATCATAAAAACCAATGTGGTGTTGACAGGACAGGTTTGAGAGTGGATTTATCTTATAATAATTTTATAAGGGATTACTTTATTAGCACAACGGGATTAGGTCCCACAGATATAAATGATAAAGATAGTTTTCAACTTGTTATAAACCCTAATCTTCAAGCCTATGGGTCTCCTATTAACTGTAACGGAACTGAATTAAATAATTTGAATCCTGATTTTGAATTTACAGTTGCTTTAGCTTTACCTTCAGGTGTATCATTGACGAGCACTGTTCCTAATCTCAATAACTCATCTTTTAATTCTGTTATCACAACTAATGCTACAGGAGATACTGTTTTTTATACTATCAATAGAACCTCTTTTACAGATACTGAATTTTATTTTGATTTAGCTTTTGATTGTGATTTGTGGGATAGTACGACGCCTCTCGTTTTTCCTTACACTACCTCTGCTAAATGTGGAGATTGTTACGAAGACAATGATATTCATTGTGCGACCATCGAAATGGTTCCTCATTGCCCTGGCTGTGAGGGAGCTATTAGTACCACCTCTTTGTCGAGTAAAAGAACTACCGCAGGATTTACGGATAATACCATGACTCAGACTGTTGATTTGACAGAAGGAGTGCACGCTCTTGATTGGCTTTTACCTTTTGATAAATATACGGTAACAGCACCTGGCGTTATGAGTAATGCCGAAACTGAAAACGTCTACTTTCGACTAACTTATACTCCTGATAATGGTGCAGATGTAACAAATTTTGAAGAAGGAGAAGTTACTTTTTATGATACAGACGCTCAATTTGGAAGTAATTATTATACTTTCCCTGTTCCTACTCCGACGATAATAGATTTAGGAAATGGGTCATTTGAGGCTCTCTTTGACTTTACAGCTACTATGGATTTAATTGACCCTGCTTTTGTATTGGGTAGAGGTGCTGGCGGAATGGGTACCTTTGATTCAGATTCGGTTAATCTCGAATTAATTTTTTCTCTAAAAAATAATTTTCCAACATCTGTAGTTAACAGTTTGAATATGCGCGGTCAGCATTTTTTTCTGGATGCAGCCAATATGGAACAGTCTTGTAATAATTATGGTGCAGTTATGTTTCATGAATACCCAATAATTCGGGCTGCCAACAGATTGGGTCCTTTTAGGAGAGGCTGCGAGGAAATGTTGGTAGGAATTACTGGAGTAGTAGACTCTGGAACGGATGACCCTTTCCCAGACGAATTTAGACCTATTTATCGCGTCGACTCTACGATTTACCAAGCTCCCGTAGGTTTTGAATTTACAGGAACGACACAAGCTTTAGCGATTTCTTCGGGAGATACGACCTATTATAATGCTGCTGGTGATTTGGTGTTAAAGTCAATTGATTATAATTTGTACGATACTCGTGGTACGCACTATCCGAGATTTCTCGCTGGCTTTACGGGAAGTTGTACGGTTGCCCCAGGTATTAAGAATTTTCCAACGACTATTTATTACAGTGAGTATATTTACTCTGACTCTATCCAAACGGGCGTTTTATCTGGTCTGCACAGAAATAATTATGAAGGTACATCTTTTGTCTTGACCCCTTTAAACCAAGTCGTTCAAGGGGTTTCAGATACTATTTCATGGGATATCGAAATTTGCAATCAAACAGCCACACTTGGTACGGATTACGGTTATCTAATATTAAAAGACTCAACCGCAGGTTTGGATATAGATAGAGTTATGGATATTTCTACAGGCACTGAAATTGCCACGACTTTAGTTGATTTTGGAGGCGGGAATACCTTAGTACAATTAGGCGAAATAGCTGGTGCAACTTGTAAAACAGTTAGGATTTATGCTGCTTACTCTACTTGTGTAGACGAAGTCTTAGATGTGCAATATAGCTACTCTTGTGTAGCTTATCCTACGACTATGGCGGAAGTAGTGGACTGTATGCAAGACACTAGATTAGAGGTACACGACTTGGCAGCGGCAATCTCTGCCACTATTACTCCTTTACAAAATACACCTACCGACCCTAATAATCCAGCAGCGGGTAATTTTGATAGTAATCTAATCGATATGTGTGAAGAGTTTCCTGTCGAAATGCGCTTTATTAGTTCGGATGTAGGCAGTTTGTATGATATAAATTTTGATATACTGATTCCTAATGCAGGAACAGGATTAGAATATGTAGCTGGTTCAGGAACGATTGAAATAGAGGGCGTAGATGCTACAAACATGCCACGCGCTTGGGATACTTCTGGCGAAATGCAATTTGCGAATGGTACAGGGAGTAATTTTAATATTGTTTTAGCCGATTTAGATGCCACTAATTTTGACGGAAAAGGTCTAATAGGTGCTGGACAAAATCCAACGATGAATGAACTCATATTGCGTTGGAAGATGAAATCTACCTGTAGTCTGAATAGTGGGTCTCCTTTGCGTACTGTTGTTTATGCTAATAAATTTTGTGGAGAAACCGCGATAGGTAATGGAGAACGTATTAAGAGCTCAAACTATAATTTGAATGGTATCACTTTACCCTACAGTGCTTCTATTTCTTCTACAATTACACCAGACGCTTCTTTTACTAATTGTTCTCAAACAAAAAATATAGCAATTGACCTTATATTATCTGGAGGAACAACAGGTTCAGATGATAGCCTATATATCAACTTACCTTTGGGTATCGTATTAGACGGAACAGTCAACTGTACCTCCGTAGATTGTCCAACTTATGTGCGCACGGACGAAACCCCTACGGGTCAAAGTATCGTTTTTTCTTACCCTGAGGGGGTCACTAATCCTACTTACAATATTAATTTTGACCTCAGCTCCAGCAAAAATACGACTTGTGATGACGAAAATTTAGAAATTCTATCTACTGCTATCATTACAGGTCTATTTTGCGAGGGAGTGAGTTGTGGAAATACAACAGTGATAACGGGTAGCACGAATTTGGATATATCTATCAATAAGCCAACAATCATGTTATCCAGTTTCGATGCGATTTATTGTCCATTAGATGCAAGTTTAGATTTGGCTGATGTAAATGTTATTGTTTCAGACATAGCTATACAAGCAGATGAAAGCCTGAAAGTAAGATTTTTCTGTGTAGATAATACTGGTCAGGCAGCTGGACTGGCACTTGACTCGGTCACAGTACAAGGACCTGCCGCAGTTGGAGAAACTCTAGTATTTGATAAAATCATTGATACACAGAGTTGTGATATTACGAATGGAATAATAGGACTTGTCGAAAATAATCTAAACTGTATTTGTGAAACAACAGAACTACTATTTGACTATCCTTCTTATTCATTTTGTCCAGATTATCAAGACTACTCAAATAGCCTTAATCCCTGTCTCCAGCCTGCTTGTCATATTGTTAGTACTGATTTATATCTAGGAACAGGAGTTACATCAGATGAGTCAACTTTTGGAGATACAAATGCAGATAGAGATATGGATGACGGTATTATCATCCTTCCCAATATGCAATTTGTCCCTGGAAATACTGTTCATATTCCTGTAGTCATTTACAATAATAGAGGAATAGATGCTTATCTACGCGTCTGGATTGATTGGAATGGAGATGGAGACTTTGAAGATGCAAATGAACAAGTGGAAGATAATACTTATGCATCTACGGGTACTATGGAGACGATACATCTATCGGTTACGATACCTGCTAATGCTAATCAAAGTCAGCAGATTGCTTTGCGTGCTCGATTGAGTACGGATAATTTAAATTCCGCTCTGGCTTGTGGTACTGGGGATTGTGCGGCAGATGGCGAGGTGGAAGATTATTTATTGGAAGTGAATTGCCTAGAGCCTATTTGTTTGCCTGCTCAACTGAATAGAAAGGATTAACGTTCCTACTATTTGCGGCGTAAAATCCATATTTCGTTTTCTTTAATTCAAATTGTACTTGGTCTTTGTCTTCTATGGCTTCGGTTAGATTTTTTTCGGC
>CAZQTE010000395.1:0-5537 GCA_964595615.1 uncultured Saprospiraceae bacterium | reverse complement strand
TCGTCAGTTGCTGTGAAGGTTACTGTTGCAGAACCTGTATTTCCACATGCTCCGTTGAATAAGTCTTCAGAGTAGTTATTTGTGAATGTTACATCACTACAATCATCAGTCGCTACTGCGCCACCATTGTTTGCTAACCATGCTGCTAATGCATCTGCTTGGTCATCGTTACATTCAACTGACATATCAGCTGCTTCTGTTGTGAAGCTTGGTGCTGTTTCGTCAATGATAGTGAATGTTGCATTGATTTCTGTGGTATTACCACATTCGTCAGTCGCCATGAATGCTACTAAGATTGCTCCTGTCGCGCCACATTCGTCGCCGAAGTTATTTGCATCGTAGTTATTTGTCCATGTTACTGTTCCTCCACAAATATCTGTCGCTGTTGCGCCAGCATTGTTTGCTAACCATGCTTGAAGCGCAGCCTCTGCGTCATCATTACATTCTACAATTGCATCTGCTGCTGGTGTATCTACTACCGGTCCATTCTCATCAATGATTGTGAATGTTCCTGTTGTTGATGCTGTATTTCCACAATCATCAGATACTGTGAAAGTTACTGTTGCAGTTCCTGTTTCACCACAATCGTCAGATAATGACGTAAAGTCATTTGTCCATGTCAAACCAGTTGTACAACCGTCAAATGCGATTGCGCCACCGTTTGCGTCTAACCATGCTTGTAATTCATCGCCGTTACTCGCTGGGAAACAATCAACCGTTTGGTCTTGTGCTTCTGTTGTGAATTCTGGTGAAGAATTATCTTCGATTGTGAATGTTGCTGTTGTTTCAGAAGTATTATCACAAGCGTCAGTTGCTGTGAAGATTACTGTCCAAGAACCTGTTAAACCACATTCTTCATTGAAGTTAGCTGGTAAGTAATTGTTTGACCAAGTTACCTCACCACTACAAATATCAGAAGCTGTTGCTCCAGCGTTATTTGCTAACCATGCCTCTAATTGTGCAGAGTTATCAGTTGTGTTACATTCAACTGTCATGTCTTGCGCTTCACCCTCGATTGACGGAGGAGTTGTATCAATGATAATGAATGTACCAGTTGTTGTTACTGCGTTTCCACAATCATCCGTCGCAGTAAATGTTACTGTCGCAGAACCCGATGCGCCACACTCATCAGAAACAGAAGCAAAATCATTTGTCCATTCTAATTCACTATCACAAGCATCAGATGCTAAAGCACCTCCATTTCCATTCAACCAAGTGTTTAATGCATCAATGTTGCCACTTCCGTCACACTCAACTGTTAAGTCAGAAGCAGATGCATCCAAAGTTGGTGCAGTTTCATCTTCGATAGTGAAGGTTGCAGTAGTAGAAACAGAGTTACCACAATCATCACTTGCTGTGAAGATTACAGTTACGCTTCCTGCTGCGCCACAATCAGTATTGTAGCTATCTGTTGTATAGTTATTTTCCCAAGTAATATTGTTACCGCTACAAACATCGCTTGCAGTTGCACCACCTTGAGTATTTAACCAGTTATTTAATTCGTCAATATTGCCGTCACCGTCACATTGTACAGTAAGGTCATTTGCTGGTGCATCAACTGTTGGTGCTTCTGTATCAATAATGATAAAGGTTGCAGTTGTTGATGTCTCATTTCCACAATCATCAGTTGCAGTGAATGTTACTGAAGCGATACCTGTTTCACCACAATCGTTAGAGACTGCTGTGAAATCATTTGACCATTCAATATTGCTATCACAAGCATCAGTCGCAGTTGCGCCACCGTTGTTTGCTAACCATTCATTGATTGCATCTTGGTTACCAGCGCCGTCACATTCAACTGTTAAGTCAGATGCATCCGTTACTTCTGGTGCTGTAGTATCAATGATAGAGAATGTAGCTGTTGTTGAAACTGCATTATCACAATCATCTGTAGCAGTAAAGATTACTTCAACGTTTCCAGTAGCACCACACAAGTCATTGAATAAATCATCTGTGTAGTTATTAGAGAAAGTCACCTCGCTACAATCGTCAGATGCTGCTGCACCTCCGTTATTTGCTAACCATGCTGCTAATGCTGCATCAGAGTCTGCATCACATTCAACCGTTTGGTTTTCTGCTTGAGCAGTCAATGTTGGAGCAGTTTCATCGATTACTGTGAACGTTGCATTCACTTCTGTTGCATTTCCACATTCATCCGTTGCTGTGAATACTACTAAGATAGCACCTGTGTTACCACATTCGTCACCGAAGTTTGCAATGTCAAAGTTGTTTGACCAAGTTACTTCACCACAAAGGTCAGTCGCTTCTGCACCTGCGTTATTTGCAACCCAAGCCAACAATGCTGCTTCTTGGTCATCATTACAATCAACAATTGCATCTTGTGCTGGTACATTTACAATTGGTCCATTTTCGTCGATGATAGTAAATGTTGCTGTTGTTGAAGCAGTATTACCACAATCATCAGAAACTGTGAAAGTTACAGTCGTTGTACCTGTTGCACCACAATCGTCACTCAATCCAACTTCATCAAAGTTGTTAGTCCAAGTCAAGTTATTTGTACAACCGTCAGTTGCTGTTGCGCCACCGTTTGCTGCTAACCAGTTTTCTAATTCATTACCATTGCTATCAGGGAAACAATCAACCGTTTGGTCTTGTGCTTCTACTGTGAATTCAGGAGCTGAATTATCTTCAATTGTGAATGTTGCTGTCGTTTCAGAAGTATTATCACAATCATCAGTTGCTGTGAATGTTACTGTCCAAGAACCTGTTAAACCACAATCTTCGTTGAAATCACCTGGTATATAATTATTAGTCCAAGTCACATCAGTTCCGCTACATACATCAGATGCAGTTGCGCCACCGTTGTTTGCCAACCATGCATCCAATTGAGTAGAGTTTGCATTGGCATCACATTCTACTGTCATGTCTTGTGCTTCACCGTCAATTGTTGGAGGCGTTGTATCTTGAATAGTGAATGTTGCTGTAGTATTTGCTGCATTTCCACAATCATCTGTTGCTGTGAAAGTTACAACTACAAAACCTGTCTCACCACATGCATCAGAAACAGGGTTACTGTTAGCATCGTAGTTATTCGTCCAAGTCACTTCGCTACAAGCATCAGTTGCAGTTGCGCCACCGATATTTGCTAACCACGCATTCAATGCATCCAAGTTACCTGTGCCGTCACACTCAACAGTTTCGTTTGCTGCTTGTGTATTGATTTCAGGAGCTGTAGTATCTTCAATAGTAAATGTTGCTGTAGTTGATGTTGCGTTTCCACAATCATCCGTTGCAGTAAATATTACTGTTACATCACCACTTGCACCACATTCATCAGTAACTGGGTTTGAAGTCGGGTCAAAGTCATTTGACCAAGTTACTTCTGAACAAATATCAGATGCAGTTGCACCTGCATTATTTGCTAACCAATCATTTAATGCATCTAAGTTACCTTCACCGTCACACTGAACTGTTAAGTCTTGTGCTTCGATGCCAATTTCAGGAGCTACTTCATCTGTGATAGTAAATGTTGCTGTTGTAGATGTTGCATTTCCACAATCATCAGTCGCAGTGAATATTACTGTTACAGAACCCGTTTCGCCACATTCATCTGTGAGTGGGTTATTAACTACATCGTAGTTGTTAGTCCAAGTAATGTCGCCACAAGCATCAGTTGCTGTTGCGCCACCATTTTGGTTTAACCAGTTTTGAAGTGCGTCGCCATTTGTTGCAGGCGTACAATCTACTGTTAAGTCTTCTGCTTCAACTGTGATAGTTGGTGCAGTATTATCTTCGATTGTGAAGGTTGCTTCTGTAGTAGAAGTCAATCCACAATTATCTGTTGCTGTAAAGATTACCGTTACTGAACCTGCATCACCACAATCTTCACCGAAAGCAGTTGGGTCGTAATTGTTAGTCCAAGTTACGTCCGTACCGCTACATCCGTCAGTTGCTACAGCTCCACCGTTGTTTGCCAACCAAGCCAATAACAAGTCTTCGTTATTTTCTGGATTACATTCAATTGTTTCATCTTGAGCAGCTACATCAATAGTTGGTGCAGTTGTATCTTCGATGATAAATCTTGCAGTTGTTGGTGTTGCATTTCCACAATCATCTGTCGCAGTGAATACTACTGTGATTACACTTGATGCGCCACAGTCATCCGTTGTGCTGATTGTTTCATTTGTCCAAGTTACATCTGAACAAATATCACTTGCTGCTGCACCACCATTGTTTGCTAACCAGGCATCTAATTGAGCTTGGTTACCTGCACCGTCACATTCTACTGTTTCGTCAGCTGCTGCTGTATCAATAGTAGGTGCTGTGTTATCTTCGATAGTGAATGTTGCAGTTGTTGGTGTTGCATTTCCACAATCATCCGTCACAGTGAAAGTAACAGTTACGCTACCTGTTGCACCACAATCATCGCTGAATGGGTTGCCACCTGCTGGGTCATAATTGTTAGTCCAAACCAATTCGCTACAGTCATCTGTTGCCGTTGCACCTGCGTTTGCATTTAACCATGCATCAAATGCTGCGTCGTTTCCTTCGCCGTCACATTGTACTGTTTGGTCAGCTGCTTCTGCTGTGATTGTTGGAGCAGTTTCATCGATGATAGTGAATGTTGCAGTCGTTGAAGTTGCGTTTCCACATTCGTCCGTTGCTGTAAAGATTACAGTAACTTCTCCTGTTCCACCACATTCGTCAGACAAGTCACCTTCATTGTAATCATGCGTCCATTCAAAACCGCTACAGTTATCTGTTGCAGTTGCACCACCGTTATTTGCTAACCATGCTGCTAATTCATTCGCTGCATTATCATTACAATCTACTGTCAAGTCTTCTGCTTCAGTAAGAACTGGTGCGGTTGTATCTTGAACTGTGATTACTTGAACTGCTGTTGTTTCATTTTCACAAATATCAGTTGCTACCCAAGTACGTGTAATTGTGTATGTGAAATCTTCACAAGTTTCAGGGTCACCACTTTGAGTAGTTACTTCTGTAAACTCTAACACAACTCCTGCTTGGTCACTTTCGTCACCTACAGTGATTTGAGTGTACAATTGTGGAGCAGTTGGTACTGTTTCGTCACATTCAATTGTGATGTCCGTTGGAACACCTGCAATTGTTGGAGGAATATTATCACAAACGAAATCAATTGGCTCAACATCGTGGTCATCTTCGTCATCACCTGCATTGTCGATTTCGTTGTCAACTACTGTATCGTTGTCTGGGTTCGTATCAGGGTCCGAGTCGATATCATCTGCTGGTTGACCTTCAGAGTCATCTCCACCTGTGATTTCCACGCGGTTTTCATAAACACCTGCCGTTGCATCTGCTGAAACTTGTAAAGTCAAGTTTAAGAATGCGCTTGTTCCTGGTGCAATTGTTCCTGCTACTGTATTTTCGATATTTCCAGCACCTGCATCAGCCCAACCGTTATTATCGTTTGGAGAAAGAATGAAGTTGTTTGGAATGTATTCGATTACGTCAACACTTGTTGCTGCTACTGTACCTTGGTTGAAGATTTCTAATAAGAATTGTACATCTTCACCTGCACGGATAGTATCTGGTGC
>CAZQTE010000394.1:0-5559 GCA_964595615.1 uncultured Saprospiraceae bacterium | reverse complement strand
TTCTAATTGTAACGATGGGCTTTCTGAAATCACAGTTGGTTGGGGCTGTGAAGGTCAAGTTTGCGAAACTTTTACAGCCTTTGCAGAAGTAATCGTGGAGACTGAATCACCTTTTTTAGAATGGTCGTATGGTGCAAGTAATTTAGCTGAAATTTGTAATGCTGGCAGTGTAGAAGTTATTATTGTCAATAATGTAAATGAAAATTTTGCTGGAGCTGCTACTGCTTTTAATATTCAATTAGAACCCGGCTTGGGTGCGCCCAACATGCCTGATGAACTGCTACGAGTCGCTTGTTTTGACTTATCTAATTTTAGTATTGGCAATACTTTTTTAGTCATGGACACAATGAATTTTTCAGGCTATGGGCTGGATTTAAATCAACTATTATCTGACCCTGACGGTGTTGGAGGATTGCAGGATTTAGACGATGATGGACAGTTTGATGATTTAGCGGCGGGCGACACATTACGCTTATTTTTAAATGCAGCACTCGACATAAGTTGTTGGAGTTGTGATAACGAAATTTTTCCAGCCAGCACTTTTAGATTTGCTAATTATTCAGATAGTCAATGTGGTGAAAATTTTTATCAAAAAAATAATTTGGACGAATACACACACCACATTGGCACTCCAAATGTGACAGATAATCTTCAATTTGAATACGAAAATGGTGATACCATTTATTTAGAATTTGATTTCAAACGCCCCTTTGTAGGCTTCAACGAGGCTTGTACAGATGACTCGATGACGATTAGTTTAACGATTCCACAAGGAGTAACATTTCAACCAATCCCTGCCCCGACAATCGGTAATCAAACCGTTAATTACAATTTAAGCGGTGATGTTTTGACAATCGTTGGAGATGGATTTATGGGACTTTTGAATGCAACTTTTACTACAGAATGTGATTCTTCCAATTTTGATTTCACCCTACCTTGTGCAAGTGCGAATGCTTCACCAAGTTTTATCAGCTTTGATTATTCAATTACATATCAGTGTTTTAGTGGCAATTGTACAGATGCTGTACCGCTTTATTGTGGTTCAACCTTTCCATTTTTTATCTCCTGCTTGAGTCCCGATGACAGTGACATTTTGGGAGTCATTACGGATGACTTTTCTGCAAAACGTGTTACTCTCGGTTGGACAGATGAAACACTGACAAATTTGGTCAATCCGAATAACCCAAATATTCATTTAGATTGTGGTTTTTCAAATGATGTGTTACGACTCGAAGTTAGTGGTTCGGTAATTGGTGACGAAGAGTTTGACGATGCTTTTTTGCGAATTTTTCATGCACCCGAAACAACGGGAAAATACTTTACTTACCTCAGCGACACTATTTCATTTTTTGACAATGAAACCAATCAGACAATCATCTGCGAAGGTACACAAACTGCCAATGTGGAAGAATTGTTTAGCGGACTTTACAAAATGGATATTGAAATGGAAGAGCGATTTTCATCTGGCTGTTTCAATGGATTGCATTTAACGGAGGGCGACGAATTGAATTTTATAATTTATATAAAATTGGAGCATGGTTTATTACCATTAGAACTTTCTGAAATTCCCCAATTTAACGCAGGTTTTATATTTGACTTTGAAGATGAAGAACTGATTTGTAAGCGAAAACGAACTGATTTTAAAGTAATGCGAACGATTCCTAATTTATCTTTAGATGTTCCTCCTGCTGCGAGTTCTTGTAATACCATTACTGTAAAAAATAATTTAGCTCAAATCTCTGTAGCTCCAGATAACGATATATTTCCATTCGAGTATCGCCCTAGTATTCGTTATGATTCAGTGATTTTTGAATTACCTTTAGGACTAACTTATCAAACAGGAAGTGCTACTTTAAGTTATGATTTTCGTCCCAACAATTCAGATATTATTCCATTTGAAACCATTACAATACCCATTGATGAACCTGAAATATATACTGATGGTAGTTCCTTATTTTTAAAATTTATCAATAACAATTATCCCTCTGTTGACCTTTTGAAAAAAAATACGCGATACGAAATTAGTATTGATTTGGAATATGATTGCCGATTACCTGCTGATTTTCAAATTAAAGCCAACAACTTTTTTGAACAATTCCAATATTCCACTAATTTAGCTACACCGCTACATCGGGAGTTGTTAATCGAAAAACCTATGGTTTACCAGCCACCTAGCCGCGAATTTTCTGCTCAGCAACAAACTTTTGAAACACTTTCTAACGATGTTTCCTGGACTTTCGACCTTTGCAATACCCCGAATTCACAAGCTATTGGGGAGCAAATTTCTAATAATTGGATTGCTTTTGAAATTAATAATTTTGGCATGAATATCACGGGACTTTCTGAGGTTACTAATCCTGCTTCACCAGTCCCTGTTACGCTTGATGCCTACGGAACTCCAGGTAACTTTTGGGCAAAGATTGGTACAATTAACGCCTTGTCTTGTCGTACTTTTCAGTTAGACGCCTCCTTCCAGGAATGTATTATTGACAGCATTAGTATGCGGTCAGGCTTCAATTGCGCAGGCTATCCCATTAACCCAGATACAGGTTATGAAGTACCAATTGGCAATGATGTTTTAGGCGATTTTTATGACTGCAATATTCCTGAATTGGAAGAGCAATTGTTATTACTACCACGAAATCCAGATTTTCAAATCAACTTAGTCAACGCACCCACAGGGTTCTCCGACTTGTGTCAACCATTAGCTTATGAATTTAGAATTTTGAACACACAAATTGGTCCAGCATTTGAATTGGAAATTGAAGTTAATTTCCCCCCGGGTGAAGGCACTACCCTTCTTCCAGGCACATCTGAATTTAAATACCCAATTGATGAGCCCTATCAAAACTTGCCTGAACCAACAAATATTCCCGGTACTAATCGCTATGTCTGGAGCTTAGCGGATTTACATCCTTCCTTGTCGGCATTAGGTTTGGTTGGGTCTGATAAAGCACCCGAAAATGAAGTTTTTATCCGTTTCCAGCTATTGACCAATTGTGATTATTTAGATGGTTTTACGCCGCAATTAACAGCGCGGGGTATTAGCATTTGTAATGAAATCAATGAGTCTGTTCCATTTATTTTCCCACCACTTTCGTTGAATGGTTTTGTGCCTGAAAACGATTACTCGTTAGATATTGGCGTGTCTGAAATTCAGCCTTGTGGCGAGCCAAGTACCGTCTCCTTATCAGCTGGAAACATCGGAACAGAAGACAGTAATTCAGGACAAAGTATAGTGGTTGTTATGGATGCCAATTTTGATTATGTACCAAATTCGATTGTCAATATCGAAAACTTTCCTAATCCAATCGAGCCCACAAATACTGTTGTAGATACCATTAGAATTCTAAAATGGGCGTTTCCTCAAGGACTTGCGCCAAATGATTTATTGCAATTATCTTTTGAAGTAGAGACCTTGAATCCCAACCTTTTAAGCTGTGGAATGACCGATTTTATTGCTCAAATTACCCAGTTGACAACCATCAATTGTGTTACCGAACCTCAGGGTTTTTGCGAAATTGATATAGTATTAGAACAACGACAATTTTCTACATCTGTCGTTTTTCCAGACTTAAATTTCAATACCGTATCTGCAACATCCGTTCCGATTGACAATGCCAACGAAGCAGTGACTTTTGATTTTGAAATCATAAATAGTTCTGATTTAAATTACAATGACTCATTAGTCATTAGCATTTATCAAGACTCTAATCAAAACGGTGAATTAGACGATAATATTGATGATTTACTGGAGCATCATTTTCTAACAGATACGACAATCCTGGCAGGCGATATAGCTAATTTTCAGTTTGAAGCTGACCTTCCTAATTCAGCACTTTGTCAATTAATATTAGTCTTGTCTCCCAATGAGAATGCTTGCTTATGCGAAACGCAGGTTATTCAAATCCCTTCGATTCAATTAGAAAATACAACTCCAAATGACACATTATGCCTCGATGAATCTATCGTTTTGGGACTACCGCCTGCTGATGATTATATTTATGAATGGCAACCAGATAGTGTATTTCAAGCAGATATTTCTAATCCAATCTATACCTTTACAGGAGTATTACCTGATGAAAATTTCATTACTGAAACGTTCATTCTAACCACAACTCGACCTAGCGGATGTGCGAGTAGCGATACTGTTGAAATCACTACTATTCAAAATAATATTGACTTAGAAATTTCAGATTACAACGGTTCAGACATTAGTTGTTTTGGTGCAGATGATGCGTTTATTAATGCAACAATAGACGTACTATTCGGCGATTTTATCATCGAATGGAATACGGGGGCAGATTCGTCAATGCTCAATAATCTTTCTCCAGGAACGTATACGATTACCGTCACCGACAACCAAAACTGCAAAAGTATTGAATCCATCGTAATCGAAGAACCAGCCGAAGTTGAGGGACAAATTGAAATCACAACGGACTATTTTGGCTTCGATGTCCAATGTTTTGAAGGAGACAATGGAGCTATTCAATTATTCCCAACCGGCGGCACGGGCGCACTGTCTTTTATATGGTCAAATGGCAGTACCGATACTATTTTAACCAATCTAACCGCTGGCAATTACGAAGTAACTGTTACCGATTTGAATGGTTGCTCTGATACTGAAATTGTCAATTTAACCGAGCCTTCGCCAGTCACTTTAACTATCCAGACCGTTGATAACATCTGTTTTGGCGACGAAGAAGGCATCATTGAAATCGTTGATGTACAGCCTCCAGGCGACTACGAATTTAGCTTGGATTGTAACAACTTTTCAACTTCTACTTTCTTTCCAAATCTAGCAGCAGACGACTATTCTGTATGCGTAGAGACCATTACAGATTGCATTTATGAAAATGCAATCACCATTACTCAGCCTGTTGAATTAACCGTTGAAATTTTCCAGGATACCATTGTTTTCTTAGGCGAGTCTGCCTTGCTTATTGCGGAGACTAGCTACCCTATCGATAGTATTCAATGGTCGCCAACGGATGGTTTGAATTGTGCCAACTGTCTTGAAGTCGAAGTCAATGTACTCGAAAATACAATTTTCAACGTCACCGTTTTTGACATCAATGGTTGTCAAGCAGAAGATGCCGCTTTAGTCGCTGTCAATAAAAAACCACGAATCTTTGTGCCCAATGTTTTCTCTCCAAATGGCGATGGCACAAATGATTTCCTACTTGTTTTTGCCGATAATGGCGTAGAAGAAATTGCAGAATTCAAAATATTTTCGCGCTGGGGTGCTTTGGTTTATGAACAAAATAACTTTCAACCCAATGACCCCGTTCATGGTTGGAATGGTATCTTTCAAAATAAAGAAATGGATGCAGCAGTATTTGCCTGGTATTTGAAAGCAACGTTGATTGATGGAAGTGAGGTTTTGTTAAAAGGAGATTTCACGCTGTTGCGATGATGGCTACGGTGTGTTTTTATAAATGCTGCTAAAATAAGAAATCCTCTAACTCACAATAAAGTGTGTTAGAGGATTTTCTTTTTGGAAGTGAGGTCGGTAGCGGATTTGAACCGCTGTACGAGGTTTTGCAGACCTCTGCCTAA
>CAZQTE010000393.1:0-5587 GCA_964595615.1 uncultured Saprospiraceae bacterium | reverse complement strand
TTCCTTTTTTAGTTAATATTTCCTTAAAAAGTGTGCTTTTTATTACCAAAATCCTTTTCTTTCGTCTTCCAAGTGAGCAATAAAATTTAATAGACACTTTTTTCGTTTATTAACCACACACAGTTCTGGCGCGATTTTTTCGCATTTCAGGATAAGGATTTAAAACATTCTCCGCCAAATTCTGTGACAGGAAAAAATTAAAAACTAAAATCAGATAAACTACTTAGTTTTTAATTTTTTATGTCACTTTCATAGAATTTGGCGGAGAATCAAACAACATGTAAGATGAAAAATATAATTCTTTTTACCCTCTTGATGTTTACTGTTTTTACAGTAAATGCACAAGGAGGTGCAGGTGCCGCAGGAGTAGAATATGGCGAAGTTGAGTTTGACGGTGAGACACTGGTAAAAATGATAGGAGACAATGGTGATACTATTTTAGTAGCAAAATTAGACGATGTCTCTATTACATCTCCACGTACATTTGCTAATAAAGACGACTACAAAACCTACTTACGTTACCGTCGTTACGCACCAATTGTGTACCCTTACGCAAAACAAGCTATCCGCATTTTCCGTGAAACCGAAATGGCAACACAAGAAATGAACAAAGGAAAACGTAAGCGTTATATCAAAAAATTGCAGAAAGAACTCAAAGAAGAGTTTGAAGAGCCATTGAAAAAATTGACAAAAATTCAAGGTTATATGTTGCAAAAAATGATTGAACGTGAAACGGGAACTCCTCTTCATACTTCTATTAAGGATTTGCGAGGTGGATTTACGGCAGGATATTGGAGTACATTTAGCCGTATGTTTGGTTACAATCTGAAAGAAGGTTATATTGAAGGTGAAGATACTATCCTGGATGCTGTTTTAGATGACTTTGATGTCTCTCACGATTTCTAATATCCTTTAAAAAGAAATTGAAAACTACCAAAACAACAAACCGAACAGGGAAACCTCGTTCGGTTTTGTTTTTTCCAACAGAAAGTACGTATTTTCGCAGTCCAAAAAAGTAACCAGACGAAATCATAAGCGTCAAACTATCATCAACTAATTTATCTCCTATCATAAGAAGGGAAATATCAACTAATTTATGTCAAGGCAACTACTCGAAACAGAACAGAAAGCACTCGAAATTAACTTAGACGCAGGCATCTACGGTGCTTTTGCTGAAATCGGTGCAGGTCAAGAAGTCGCGCGTTATTTCTTTCAAGTTGGTGCGGCAGCAGGAACGATTGCAAAGACGATGTCTGCCTATGATAAACTGGTTTCAGATGACATTTATGGGCAAGAAGTAAAAGGGCGTTATGTTTGTGAATCTCGTATCAAAAAGATGCTTGACCACGAGTATAATTTGATGTTGCGCCGTTTGCGCAATGACCGCCCAGATGCAAAATTATTTGCTTTTTCTGATACCGTTGCTGCGATTAATTATACACGTACGATTAAGGGCGATGGTTGGTTAGCTTTGCGTTTTCAATTGAGTCCAGATACAGAACCAAATGACATCGTTATCCACGTCAAAATGTTGGATAATGACAATCATTTACAGCAACAAGCAGTTGGTATTTTGGGCGTAAATATGATTTATGGTTGCTACCGTTATCATACTAATCCAGAGGAACTTATTGTCTCATTAATGGATAGTTTGCGCGGTCGTATTCAGATTGATATGGTGCGTCTTTCGGGGCCAGATTTTGAAGATTTGGATAATCGTTTGATTGCATTATGGTTGATAAAACACGGACTTTCTGATGTTGCAATGTTTAATTCTGACAAGCAACCTGTTCACGCTTCCGAATTTTTATATCGCAAACACACCATGATAGTACGTGGTAGTTTCCGACCTGCGACGGTGGTGAATTTGGATATGATAAAGAAAAGTTGGGAGCAATTTAAAGCAGAAGAAACAGTTGACCCGCGTAAATGTGCCCTACTCACCGAAATAACTTGGGACAATCTATGCATGGCAACCTCAGCCGAGGGCGTAGACGAAAAGGATTTCCTTGACCGTGCAGATATTCTTTGCGCATTAGGACAAACTGTCGTCATTTCCAATTGCGAACAATATGTCAAATTGATTGATTATTTAGCGGATTATCGCATTCCAAGTATTGGTTTGGTGATTGGCGTACAACAACTTTTGACGCTCATTAACGAGAAATATTACCAAAATCAAGACGGACGTTTGTTAGCAGCATTTGGTGAAATTTTCACGAGAAATACTAAGTTCTACGTCTATCCTTCCCTACAAGAAGGTAGCGAAGAATTAATGGTCACAGAAAACTTACCTATTCCCGAAGGCGTGACTTTTCTTTACCAACACCTTCTAAACAGTAAGCAAATCGTTGATGTCGAAAATTACAATTCTGACCTATTCCACATTTTTAGCAAGGAAGTATTATTTATGCTACAAGAAGACGAAAAAGGCTGGGAGGATTTGGTGCCTGTTAAAGTTGCCAGTCTGATTAAGGAAAAATGCTTGTTTGGTTTTCCTTTCCAACAGATAGAATTTGAGTATTAAGAAAACACGGTGGACGGTAGACGGCCGCTTCGCTTGACGGTAGACGGTTACGACTTGAAACCTTTTAACTTGAATTTACGATTTTTTCAAGGCAAAATGCTACTTTTCTTGGCATTTTAACGCGAATTGCCTACATTTAAGCGCAATTTTGAAAATACAACAATAAACAGTTGAAAACTTCATAATCGCATTTTAGAAAACACACATAGCTAAGCTACACATTAGCTAAAAAAGAGGACTAAACACAACCGTCTGCCGTCAAGCGTAGCGACCGTTTACCGTCCACCGTAAATATTAAACATACATGAGAGCATTTCTGCTTGGACTTTGTCTCTTTGCTCTTTTCTTCATTTTTGGACGTTGGTACTTTGTATGCGAAGTACGTGGACATTGTGGAGAACAAGAAGAGCAAATTTCCCTTCCTGAACGACCAGAAGATTTATTTCTCCTCGACGGTAAAGATGCCATCGGAGGTGGACCTTATCAGCAATTTCTTTTCGCACCAAATTCAACTTTACCTGACATGAATGCCAGCAATCAGGCATTTCTGGAAAGCGTTGTAGATTTTTTGAAAGAAAACCCGAACAGAAAAATCATGTTAGCTGGACGTTTCGCTGAAAGTGAAAAAACAGCAAACTCTGGTTTTTTTGAAAATATAGGCATTGCCCGCGCAGCTCATATTGAGACGCTTTTAGAAAATCGAGGCATTGACCAAAGGCAAGTCGAGACAAGCGGATTATTATCTGCCGATGCGGATATGAATAGTCCTCTCCTTTTTACCATTCTACCAGAAGAAACCTCAGAAGCTTCCGAGACTTTTGATATTCCTCAATATCGATTTGAAGATAATACATTCTCTGACTCAAACTTTAAAGTAGGTTCTGATGAATTTCTTCCAGGTACTCAGTTGGTCGCTTATGCGGATTCTGTAAAATCATTTCTATCCGAAAATCCAGATTTCATTTTAACAATTACTGGTCACACGGATAGTCTTGGTACAGAGGAACTTAATATGGATTTAGGAATGCGTCGTGCTCAAAGTGCCAAAGAGTATTTTGAAGAGTTAGGAATTACGACTCCAATAAATACAGTTTCTATGGGTAAAACGCAATACGCAGCACCCAACTCAAATCCTGACGGGACAGATAACGAAGCAGGAAGACAGAAGAACCGTCGCGTTAATTTTAAATTAGCAACACAAGAGCAGTGATAAGTTGGTAGTTGGTGGTTGGAAGTTGTTAGGTAAGCGTCTCAGTAAGACTATGAGGAGGCGAGAAATTAAGGAAATACACAAAAGCGGTTGTCAATTAGCTGCTAAATCGAATGTTAAATGAGAATTCAAAGTCATGCTTATTAGACATTCATCATTATACATTCGACATTCAAAATATTCATACTATGGATTTTCAAAGAATTAAAGACTTTTTTCTAAACGATTTATTTGCTGGTTTTGCGGATTTTAGCACTTATGACAATCTGATTTTCTGGCTGTTTACTTTGAGTGCGTTCTTGTTGGGCTATATTCTTTCGACTATGGCAGCGGGACGTATCAAACGTAAGTTGCGTAAGGAATTAAAAGAAACGAAGCACGAGCTTAATAATACTAAAGCTGAATTGGCAGCATTGCAAGAGCAGCACGAATTGAAAACTGCGGCATTGCAAAAAGCAGAGTTGACAGCAGAAGATTTAGCTAATCGTATTGAGATTTTAGAATCTGAAAAACGTCAATTGCACACTGATTTGTACAATGCGAATGAGGAAGTAGAAAAATTAAATGCTTCTACGCAATCATACGCGAGCACAATTGATGATTTGAACAATCAAATTATTGGTTTGAAGACGAAGAGTAATGAATATACTGGCGAATTAGGCGCAAGTGCAGGAGGAAGCGCAAATGTTGATGAAGAAGCAGCCGCGCAAATTTCTGAAATGCAAGATAATTACAATTCGACTTTGAACCGTCTGGCTGCTTTAGAACAAAAACTAAATCAGTTAGATACAGAGAATGAAATGTTGAAGGCGGATTTAGACAAGATGAAGAGTAGTACCAAACTCGTCATGTCAGATCCTGCACCTGTGAGCGAAGAGATAGTTCCTGTTGCACCAAGAGTAATTAAAGCAGAGGAAGGAGCAGCGCCTTTAAAAGAGCGTATTGTCTTGACTCCTCAACAAGAACGCGTGAAAGCACTAGTGGGAACAAGTATTCCTGCAGCGTCAGATGGTAAGAAAGATGACTTGACTCTTATCAATGGTGTTGGACCATTTTTAGAGAAAAAGTTAAACAATATTGGCATTTATACCTACGAACAAATCAGTAGTTTAAATGCAGAAACGATTGAAGAGGTAACAGAAGCCATTGAGTTTTTCCCAGGTCGTATCGAAAAAGATGATTGGGTTGGACAAGCAAACCGCTTGTTGGGACGTGGAGGAAATACAACTATGCGCGCACGCGTAGCAGCTGTTCCTGTAGTTAAAGAAGTAACTGATGTTGTGATTACTGATGAAGCTTTGGATGCAGATGCAGCGACGACGGAAGAAATGGAGTTAGAAATGTTGGCAAATGAGACGACAACTGCTATTGAAGATGCAACAGAAGAAATTCCAGAGGAAGCAATGGAGGTTTCAGATGTAGAAGTTAATCCAGAAGAAACAATCGTAGAGGTAGAAGAGGCTGCGGAAGAGATAGTTTTAGGTAGTCGTTCAACGGAGGAAGTGGCAGAAGAAATTACAGAAGAAGCAGCGATTGAAGAAACGCCAGTAGATAATCCTTTCGCTAAATACAAAAAGAACGATTTAAAAATCATCGAAGGTATCGGTCCAAAAATTTCTGCTGTTTTAATCAATGCGGGAATAGACACTTGGCAAAAAGTGGCAGACATGCAAGCCGAGGATTTAAAGAAAATTTTACTCGCTGCGGGCAATCGCTTTAAAATACATGACCCGTCAACTTGGCCACAACAAGCAGAATTTGCTGCAAATGGCAATTGGACGAAATTGAAAGAATATCAAGATTACCTCGTGGGAGGAAAGGATATTCTCAAATAATTTTCTACAAGAAAT
>CAZQTE010000392.1:0-5590 GCA_964595615.1 uncultured Saprospiraceae bacterium | reverse complement strand
TCTTGGAATTATTACGGTGGCTCAGAAAAATCAATTTTTTATAGGAAAACCCTATATAATTGATTTAAAAACCAAAAACATAGGTGAATTTGACTATGAATTTAAAAACGCAGACGATGATTTTATTCCCTTGCTAAAGGATATTGTGAAGAAATATGATACGATTGTTTTCGCGACACCTGTGTATTGGTATACGATGTCAGGTATTATGAAAACCTTTTTTGACCGCATTTCGGATTGTCTCAAAACGGAGAAAGATACAGGTCGTAAATTACGCGGCAAGAATATGGCTGTATTGAGTTCTGCTTCCGAAGATGAATTGAAGGACGGTTTTTTAATGCCTTTTAAAGAGTCCGCTAATTATCTGGGAATGAATTATTTAGGAAATGTGCATGGTTGGCAGGAAGACGGAAAAATGCCTGAGATTGTGAACGATAGATTGGTAGCATTCAGCAAATTAGTTCGTTAGAGACGCGACAATGCCGCGTCTCTTATGTTTTAAATTCGGCGACGTTTCTCCAATAACACTCGCATCCGCGAGGTACGCGCCCGATGCATTCTTTGTAATATGACTGGATAAAAATTAAATATCTCATTGACAATCATCGTTACGATTCCCATTACCCATTTCCCCGAAAAACACAAAAGAATACTAATGCCTGTCAGTAGAAAAAACGGAATCAGATGCCCAAATTCTGATTTTTTTGTATTGACATCCAAATTATCTAAACCAGCTATGGTCCCATCAAAAAAGCCTTTTTGCTTTTCCTTATCTTTCCAAACTGTTGCTAACAGAAATTTGCGAAACCATTCAATTCCAATACTTTCACCAAAAGTATTCAACTTTTTCGGCTGACGAATCCTGTAATAACTCTCAGGAAGCAAACGCTCCGCAGGCCAAGAAAAAACCGCAAAGGCAAATATACCCGTTACAAATAAATTGAAAATAAAGCCTCCTAAGACTTGCAGGGGCAATGAGATTTGTTCGATATTGAAAGTAATCTTACAAAGTTTGTAAGACTGAGCAATGAGGAATAAAGACATTAGGAAAAAGAAGACTCTCTTTGGTGTAGTTGGATATTGATACATTTTCTCTGATTTTTCTCAAATGTATCAAAATTGCACGAAAAAAGGCAACACGATTGAACGTATTGCCTTTTTTTTGTCAAATGATGATATCTGTTAACGTCTGCGTCTACGAGATATACGACTTCTGCGTCCACCGCCGCCACCAGCACGAGCAGGCATACCACCTGGTCCTCCGCCCTTAGTCATTTTATGCATCATTTTGCGCATCTGGTCAAACTGTTTGATAAACATATTCACCTCTTCCAAACTACGTCCACATCCACGTGCAATACGTTTCTTGCGGCTCATATTTAACACCTCTGGATTACCACGTTCGTGTGGAGTCATGGAGTGAATAATACTTTCCACCTTACCAAAGGCACTGTCATCAATGTCTAAGTTTTTAGTCAACTTAGAGATACCCGGTATCATGTTCATCAAAGATTTGATGTCTCCCATACGCTTAATTTGCGCTAACTGAGACAAGAAATCATTGAAGTCAAACTTATTTTTCTTGATTTTATCCTCAAGGCGTTTTGCCTCTTTCTCATCAAATTGCTCCTGTGCTTTCTCTACAAAGGAAACAATATCACCCATACCTAAGATACGCTGAGCCATACGTTCTGGATAGAAAATATCCAAAGTTTCCATGGTCTCCCCCGTACTAACAAACTTGATTGGCTTACCAACCGTATATTTAATCGATAATGCCGCACCACCGCGCGTATCACCGTCTAATTTCGTTAAGACAACACCGTCAAAGTTCAACTGGTCGTTAAAGGCTTTGGCAGTATTTACCGCATCCTGACCTGTCATTGCATCAACAACGAAAAGTGTTTCATTTGGGTCTAAGTTTTCTTTCAAAGAAGAAATCTCCTTCATCATCTCCTCATCTACAGCCAAACGACCCGCCGTATCCACAATGACTACATCATGGTTGTGTTGTTTCGCATACCCAATAGCTGCGGCTGCAATATCAACAGGATCTTTGTTTTCCTCATCCTTATAAATAGAAACTCCAATCTGTTCAGATAATACAGTCAACTGATTAATCGCAGCTGGACGATAAACATCACCTGCCACCAATAGCGGACGCATCCGCTTCTTTGACTTAAGATAGTTTGCTAATTTAGCTGAAAAAGTCGTCTTACCCGAACCTTGTAGTCCCGCAATCAAAATAACAGCTGGCTTACCCTTTGCATTGATACCAACGCTTTGACCACCCATTAATTCTACCAACTCATCATTGACGATTTTAGTCATCAACTCGCCTGGCTTTACGGATTTCAATACGTTCGCTGTTCCGAGTGCTTTTTCTTTTATAGTATCTGTAAATTCCTTTGCGATTTTATAATTCACATCGGCAGCTACCAAAGCACGACGAATTGCCTTGATGGAAGTCGCTACGTTCAGTTCCGTAATTTTGCCATCACCTGTCAAGGATTTAAAGGCACCGTCTAATCTTTCCTGTAAACTTTCAAACATTTCTTTGTATTGGTTATTTGGTTATTGGTTATTGAGTTATTGGTCTATTTGATTATTAAGTATTAGCAATTGCGAAACAATAACCAATAACATAATAACTAATAAGGCAATAACACAGCAACCAAGACCAATTAATTCAAGTCTTGTAACAAGTAAAAACACCTCAGTTCCCTTACTTGTTTCGCAAATTCGCCGCAAATATAAGAAAAAGTGAGTCAGAATGTAAGTAGAAATGAATTTCTAAAAAAATAGTCTTAATGAACATCTAAAATTCATTGTTTTTACAAAATTTCAAACTAATTCGTTACTTTTGCGCATTAAGAAGTCAAAATGATTGATAAAGCTTAATTATTAAGTTTGTTAACAAATCTTCCCACTTACGATTTAAGAAAAATATGAAGTACTCAGTTGATAAAAATGATCGCTATTGCGTGTTCTCTTTGCAGGAAGATAATCTAAATTCTGTTCTTGCACCTGATTTAAAATCAGAGTTCATTCTTCAATCTAATGAAGGTGTACCTAATATGATTTTAGATTTAAGTAATGTAAAATTTGTGGACTCTTCTGGTTTGTCCTCAATTTTAACTGCCAATCGTTTGTGGAAAAGCACAGGTGGTTCGTTTGTAATGACAGGGGTAAAACATCCCGCTGTCCAAAAACTTATAGAAATCTCTCGTTTAGAGACGGTTTTGTCTATAGTTCCTACAGTTGAAGAGTCAATTGACTTGGTAATGATGGAGGAATTGCAGCGTGAGTTGCAAGCTGGTGCTAGTGATTCAGAAGAGTAAATCTTACTTTTCTACCAAATAAAAACGGTTTCTTTGAATATTAAATCCAAGGAAACCGTTTTTGATTCTTGCTATTTTGTTTGCATCAGGCCGCCACATTTCTCTTTTCTGGCAATAAAAGCTGAAATTCTGTCCCTTCTCCTCCTCTGCTTTTTACTTCAATTTCTCCTTTATTCATTTTCACTAATTCATTGACTAAATGTAATCCAAGTCCTGTTCCTTTTTCGCCACTTGTGCCTTTCTGACTTTTATCTTTTTGCAATAAGAAAATTTCATGTATTTGTTCCTCTGACATCCCTACTCCATTGTCACTCACCAATATTTTAACGCCTTGTGTTGTCTTCTTCGCTTCTAACTCAACAAGTCCACCTTTTGGAGTAAATTTAAGCGCATTATCTACCAAATTCATGAGAATCGTCAACAATGCATTCGGGTCAGCGAATACCTTCATTCCTTCTGGTATTTTATTTACCAATTCAATATTTTTGTCTCTAGCGGCTTTCTCAAAGATTAAGAGTATCTCTTCTACTTTTTGATGAAGACTAAGTTCATTCGGACTATAAGGCATTACATCGCGTTGGGTTAATGCCCAATTGAGTAAGTTATCTGTCAGTTTTTGGAGAGCAAAACCATCTTTTTCGATTTCAGTTCCCAATTGTTGTAATGTTGAATAATCTTCTTTTTTGACTAAGTAATTTATTGTTTCTGAAATACGACTGAATGCTATAGCAGGTTTGCGGAGGTCATGTCCGATGATAGCAAATATACGGTCTTTGGTCTGATTGGCTTGTTCGAGTTGATTATTTTTCTCTGAAATTTCTGCGTTTTTAGCTGCGATTTTTTTATTATTTTGGCGAGATAAATAAAAGAATCCAAAAGCAAGTATGGCTAACAATCCTGCACCTAAAGCGAGAGTGAGATTTTGAGCAGATTTAGCAGCGAGGAGTTCTTTTTCTTTATTCAAGACTTCAACTTCGTACTCTTTTTCTTTGGCTTTTAGCACACCTTCAAGATTACTAATACTCTCGATTCTGTCGTCACTGTCTAATTTTAACTCTAATTTATGTAATTTTTCTAAAAGAGGAACAATTGCTTTATAATCTTCTTTAATAAGCAAAAATCTCTTTTTATGCCGCAAAAAATCTCTTTTGTCTACAGTATTGTTGGCAGTCTCTTCTATTACATTCAAATATTTTTCTGCTGCGATATAGTTCTGCTGCTTCATGGATATTTCAAAATTCGTATAATAATTATCCATCAAAACATCTATATCGTAAAAATTATCTTGTATTACTCTAATTGAAGTAAGGGGCAAGGTATTAATTTCCTCTGTAGAACCATTTGCCAAAATACATTTAATATGAAGATGTTCATATAAATCTTTATGCCGAGTAAGTGTCGGATGGTCTATGGCATTAAGCCTGAAATCATTTACTTTCTGACAAGCATCCGAAAATTCTTCATCACTGAAATCTTCTTGATTACTAATGATTAAGTTACTTATATTAAATTGTGAATACCAAAACAAAAAAGGATGAATGGTCTTATCTAAGCGATTTATGGCCTTTTTATAATGCCCAATTGCTTCTTGATTATCTCCAGTTACCTTCTTCATATTTCCGAATTTGGTATCAAGAACAATTAGCATTTTTAAATTTTCTATACTTTCACACTTTTTATAAGCTTCTAAATATTTCTGCATAGCCTTTCTGGGACGATCAGAGTATTCATAAGCTTCCCCTTGGTAGTAAAGGTTTTGTGACGATATAGAATCGTTAGGATATATTTTTAAAATGGAATCTGCTTTCTCCGTAAAAATTAAAGATGCGTCATAGTTTCGCTGTTGTAATTGTACCGCGCCCAACTTACTTAATGATTTTGCTGAGAGAAAAGGATCAGATAATTGATGACTATTATGATAACAATGCTCAAACCAAGAATAGCTGGAGTCTGCATTTAGCGAACGATATATAATCCCTATTTTATATGCAATATCATAAGCTGCTTTATAATTTTTTTCATTTTTCTCTTGATAATATTTCTCTTTATGTAAGGAAAGAGAGTCTGCTTGTCCAGAAAGAGAAACAGAAACAAAAGTCATAATAGCTATCAGAAAGGGCAAATGTAGTCTAGTGCTTCTCATCTATCTATTTGTTTTACATTTGAAAAAAAAAAAAATACACTGTAATTTGACATAGGCTGTACAATCAAGCATAAAAAGTACGTTGGACTTTTATGTTCATAATTAA
>CAZQTE010000391.1:0-5634 GCA_964595615.1 uncultured Saprospiraceae bacterium | reverse complement strand
ACCAGCCAACATAGCTCAGCTGGTAGAGCAGCTGATTTGTAATCAGCCGGTCAGCGGTTCGAGTCCGCTTGTTGGCTCTTTTAATCCCTTCATTTTACTTTGTGTAGAGTGAGGGGATTTTCTATTTTCGTAGTTTTCCTCCTTTTCGCCACGCCCGCAAAAAGAAGAAAGCTGAAATACCCAAAGCCACATAAAGACCATGTAAATTTTCAAAATCAAAACGAATATCTGAAGTCCAAATAAAACTTGCGGATAGGGTAGTAATGCTACCAAAGAAAATCATTTGTCCCAGCCACCACAGCATTTCAAAACCTGGTTGAATTCCTTTTATCTTCACTTCTGTTTCTCCACGACTTGTATCTTTTAAAAAACGATGTAAATCTTGTGGTAATGCCAATGCAGTTGTTAATTGACCTTTCAAAGTGTTGACTACCAATGCTTTAAGACTATCTTTTCTGCTAACTAAATTTTCTTCAATATAAGGTTTGACCACATCAACAGGATTAAGCGTTGGCGCAATCTGAAAGCTAACACCCAATAACAAAATTGCTGCACGATAGAGTAAAACATAGTCTTTTGGTATCTGCACAGTATCCGAAACATCACGAATATCGACTTGACTAATGATATTTGTAATCGCACCCAAACCTGATTTGAGTTTGATTTCTTTGAAATTCATTCCGTTGATTTCTACCTCGTCTAACAGAAAGCGGCGGAAGATTTCGATTAGGTTTTCCATCATCAATTCAGCTTCACGACCGTCGGCAATGAAGCCCATTTTTTTAAGTGCTTTGACGATATTTTCCGTGTTGTCTTTGAGGACGGCTTCGATGAGTTCAGGAATGGTATTTTTTGTATTTTCAGTGAGACGGGCGACTGCACCGTAGTCGAGTAGGATGATTTCTCCAGTCTCATTGACGAGGATATTACCGGGGTGCGGGTCTGCTTGGTAAAATCCGTCGATTAAGACCATTTTACAATACAACTCAATGATGCGTTTGGCTAAATTATCGCGGTCAATTTGCCATTTGTCCAACTGTGCGATTTGACCGATATTCACACCCTTGCAAAAAGCCGAAGTGAGGACACGTTGCGTACTATAGTCAGGAAAAACTTCAGGAATGACGACACGTAAATCTTCCTCTTCGCGTAAGTTTTCGCGGATGATATTCATCGAATTAGCTTCACGTTGATAGTCTAATTCGTCCTCGACCATGAGACGTACTTGTTCGTATAAATGGTCTAATCCATTGACATCCATGAAGAAAGCGTGGAGTTTGACCAAGTTGGCTAAAATGACTAAATCTGCTTTTGAGGTAATCGGAATATTGAGGTGCTGAACTTTAACCACGACTTCTTTTCCGTCAATCGTAGCGCGGTGCACTTGCCCGATAGAGGCAGCAGCGAGGGGAATTTTATCGAAAGTGGTGAATAATTCTTGTGGTGTTTTTCCAAATTCGCGGATGATAGTCTTCTTTACTTCATCATAAGGACGCGCAGGAATTTTATCTTGTAAACTTTCTAATGGCTCCCGAAATTCATCAGGCAAAACATTAGAAAGAATAGAGATTAACTGCCCAATTTTGATGAATAATCCTTGTAATTCGAGGATGGTCTTTTTGACTCGATTAGCATTTTTGAGGTGAAGTGCCTTGATGCGTTTTTTATAATATTTTTGACCAAATATCTTACTGGCTAAGTTGAGTTTGAGATAGCTGAAGGCGACTACAAGGGCGGTTTTATAGGCTTTGTATTTGCGGATGAAAGGGCGGTAGTTTTTGTTGGTGGCTTGTTTCATATTTACTGATTCGTATCAGAACGTAAAAACAGACGTCAGACACTATTGTTTGTTTATTTTGTACGAATGCGCAATTTTACGCCTTTTATTGAGTTAAGTGTCCGACGTCTTTGAGTGTCTTTAACTTAGAAAACCTCCAAAAAATATAGCCTGCCACCGCAAAATCAAAAGTCAAACAAGCTACAGCGTACCACTCTGGTGCAACGACATTTCCATCACCATATAAATGAAGCACAATATCCCATATCGGGTGCAAAAGCCAACCGACACCAACCCAGCGAAAATCAAAGCGTCTGCCTAAAAAGAAGAAAATGGAATAAAACAAAACGCCTAATGTTTCAATACCAATCCAATAAGCATCGCCCCAGATAAATGCAAAAAAGATGTAGATAATTGCAGCAATGACCAAACCGAGAGAGAGGATTGACTTTTCTTGATTTATTTTCTGTCCATATAGAATAAAGGCTGCTGCAAGGGCAATGCCGAGAATGCCAAATAGGATGTAATTCATAAGTCCAGACTTTTACTAAGTAGCACACGTTATTTATTTCGGAAAATTTGAGAATGAGATTTTTGTGCATATTTTCTTCAAAAAATCAGTGCATAGCCAAGCTACGGACTTACTTTTTGGGAGGAAATAGGCGGGAAAATATCTTGTCAAATTACCGAAATAAATAGGGGGTGCTACTTAACTTGAAGATGCTTTCTTAATAACACTTTCAGAACGTAATCTGTTGACGAGTTGGTCCGCTTGGCGTGTCGTCTCAGGAAGACGATATTTAGGACATAGTTTTAAAACCCAATCTAATGCAGTTTTTAAGCTAATTTTATGACCTATACTCACAAACATCGGTTTGATATCATCCTGCGTGCGAAGAGCTGCACAAATTTCTTTTCCTTCAAAAGTTAGAGATTGAGTCGCACCGCGTTCTGTTGGTAATTTACTTTTATCATACTCTCCAATAAGGCGTTTCTTGGCGCAGCCGATAGTTGGAATGTCTAATTCTAAGCCTAAATGTGTTGCCATGCCCAGACCATACGGATGTGCGATGCCTTGTGCGTCACAGACGATTAAGTCGGGTTGTATTTTTAATTTTTTGAAAGCTTCTAATAGGGCAGGGATTTCGCGAAAGGAGAATAAACCAGGGACGTAAGGGAATGTGGTTTCCATTTCGTGGTGAGCAGTTTCTATGACTTCTAGACTTGCTGCGTTTAAGATGACTACTGCGCCAATCATGCTGTTGTCTGTGTCGTTGTAGGCGACGTCTGTGCCTGCGATGTACTTGATTTCTTTGGGCAATACATCGGTGTGAACTACGCGATTGCGTAGTTCTTTTTGTAGTTCGTAGTAGGCTTTATATTGCTTATTTTCTTCCATTTTTGCTTGCTAAGAATACGTGATTGAAACACGGATTAAGCGGATTGACGCTGATAAAAACACGGATTTTTTATACAAACTCACAACTCACAACCCTAAACTCCTAACTCACCACAAATCCCAATTTCTCCATATCCTCCCAGAATTTTGGATAAGATTTACCAACGACTTTTGGTTCTTCAACTTCGATTTCTCCTAACATAGCTAATGGTGCGAATGCCATAGCCATACGGTGGTCTTCATAAGTTGGGAAACGTGGGGTTTCTTCTACCTTTGCATTACCTTCCACCATGTAATATTCCTTTTCAGGATGTTTTTTGGAGAAGTGAGGCGGTAATTTTGATAGGAAGACTTGAGTTTTTCCAAGTTCCGTTTGTAAAGCGGCTACGCGGTCAGTCTCTTTGATACTCAAAGTTTGTAAACCTGTGAATAAACCGTTGACACCCGTTGCGCCGCAGATAACGGCGAGGGTTTGGGCGATGTCTGGGCAGAGGATGAAATCCCACTCAAATAGAGGACGTACTTCTTTGTCAGATTTTGTTAAATGAACGCCCGTTTCATTGAATTCACTTTTGACACCAAATCGTTCTGCCATTTTTGCCATGACGCTGTCGCCTTGTGTACTCTCTTGAAAAAGTCCGTCTAATTGCAAGTCTAAATCATCTGCTAAAATCGCAAAAGCATAGTGATAAGAAGCTGCTGACCAATCGGCTTCTACTACGAAATCTTTTGCTTGATATTTTTGCGGAGCAACTTTGATAGTATTTCCTTCCCAAATGCATTCTACCCCAAAATATGCCATCATCGAAGTCGTAATCTCGATGTAAGAACGGGAAACTATATCACCTGTTAAAGTCAATTCCAAACCCTGAGGCAAAGTCGGCGCAAGCATCAAAAGTGCAGAGATATACTGCGAGCTTGTACCTGCGGAAATGCTTAATTTATTGGTCGAAAGGGGAGAGGCTGCGTGAATTTTTAGAGGTGGATATCCTTCATTTTCGAGATAGTCAATGTTCGCGCCCAAGTCGCGGAGAGCATCTACCAATACGCCGATAGGACGCTGTTTCATACGCTTCGTACCTGTCAATATCTGAGTACCTGACTGCATAGACAAATAGGCCGTCATGAAGCGAAAAGTCGTTCCTGCTGCGCCTGCATCTAATATCGCATTGTCACTTACATTTGCTAATAACTTTTGTAAAGTAACAGTATCGTTAGAAGTAGAAAGGTGATGCAAGGCGAAATCTTTGTCGCATAAGGCGTTGATAATCAATGCTCTATTTGAGATTGATTTTGAACCGTCGAGACGGATATTGCCTTTGATTGTTTTGTTGGGTTTGGAAACTTTGATTGTGGTCATACTGTAAATTAAAAAATGAGAAGTGCTGCTGCGCTTCTCATTTTTTGAATGATTTTAAGAAATGGTAATATCTATTTTTTTTGACTAATTCTCAAAAGAAAGAACTATTTAATGAGACTTTTTATTTTTTTATTTCCGCTGCGGAAGTGGTAAATTATTTCGATGAAGATGTCATTTTCTTCAATCGAATAGCCTATGACGTAATTTTGAAAATTAAAACAGCGTAAGCCAAATTCACGTAGAAATGCATTCTTGCAAGGTGCATGAGTTATAATCCCAGTCGCGATACTACTTAGTTTAATGTTTAAATCTATAGGAAACTTATTAGCTTTTGTCTCTCCTGATTGTTGAGCAATCCAAAGAATAGCTCCCTCTAAGCCTTGAATGGCGTACTTCCGCCAGCGAATCGTCTTTCTTTGCATAGTTCTATAATTCTCATAGTTTCTTCTGTTGAATATGTTTCTTTACTTTCTCTACTTTTTCTGATTTCTGCGGACATCTCTTCCTCGCTTTGATTTTTTATATCCTTTTTTTGTGAAAGAATATCGTCAACTACCGCTAATATTCGAGGGCTGTCAGGCTCTTTAGGTTCCGTAACTGAATGGCTTACTCCTTTCAAGTCAGGGTCATTTTCTATCAAATAATTGACAAAATACAATACCTTTTCAAGTTGATGAGGAGTTAAATCTATGCTCAATCGTTTAGTCATAACTTTTAATTTCTTTTAAAGATAATTTCTTTTAAATTCTTCTGAACTTAGAAGTTTTGCTTTACCTGCGTCTATATTATCTATTCGCTGTAAAAGTTCCATTTCAATATCATTCATTCTATCACTAGTATCCATTTTATTTTTAAATTCTTCTTCTGTGTAGAAATTTCCCGCTTCGACACTTTTCATTCTTTCATCAAGTAAATCGGAAAGCTCATTCTCCGAAAGTTCATTTTTTTTGTTAGAAATAGGCGTTTCTTGCTTATCCTCATTCTCTATCTGAAAACGCTTAATAAAGCCAGATTTCTTGAGCCATTCAACTAACTCAACAATTCTATTTTTATTAACACTATCAAAATCTAATACAATTTTCATAATCTTTCATTTTA
>CAZQTE010000390.1:0-5647 GCA_964595615.1 uncultured Saprospiraceae bacterium | reverse complement strand
AGGTAACTAATATTGAACTCTACCAACCGATTTCATAAAGATCCTTTTTTCTACTCTTTCGCTAATGTCAGCAATCTTTCTTTGCCATTTTCGACCATTTTGAGGACTATAGTATCAGGCTTTGTTTCTAATATCAGAACCGCTTTTTGACCTGCTTTATGAATAGTATCATTAGTAAAAAGTAAGTTTTCATCTAAAAACCACGAACCAGACTCTTTATAATTTAAGGTACTATAATATTCATACTGTCCGTTTTCTCTTAAGTTTAACTTTACTTCTCCTGTATTTACATCAAGACTTTTTCCTTCTTCTGTAATTGAACTAGCGGTCCAATTACCGAGAACAGCATCTTCTAATGGATTGCTACATCCAATAGCAAATAGAAATAGTAACAAATAAAAATGTGTGTTTTTCATAATGGGTACTCTTTAAAATCAAAGACTTTCTCTCAATAATTAAGCCTTGTAAATCATGTGTTATTGTTGTCAGTGCGCAAAATAGAAATTAAAAAAATGTAATCGCATTTTTTAAATTATTTTTTCTAGAATTAATCAAAAAAACGAGTTTTGCTTCATCGCTGTAGAAGAGGAGAATTGGAATATATTAATCAAATTGATAAAAAAGAAGGTCACAGAATTTTTAATAAAAATGCTTTTAAAAAAGCATAATAAAAAAATGAAATAATATTTTAATTTCTAAAAATACAATAATAATCAATATTTAGTGACTTTATTTCTTCTTGTTTTTATTTAATTGAAGTCTATTTTTTCGAATAAAAAGGAAATATAAAATACTGATAACAAGTAAGTTAACAGTAAAACCTAGAGAAAATCAGAAATTAAATACAAAATGAACATATTAGCCTTAGATTTTTTGTAACTATCAGTTTTTTGCTTTAATTTGTGACATTCAATTTCACTTCTTTGGCTTAGTTGTTGATATAAATAAGCAACAATAATCAACTTTTTTCCGCAACACTTTTACCCCAAATTGAGTATACCTTAGAGGGTATTTCTCTGCGCTGCTATTTTCAATGGATAATATGTAATTATTCAAATTTGAATATGTTAATGGTGGTTTCTTCGCAAATCCTTTAATTGAGAGTACAAGGGATTGGTAACTAGAATGTAAACAGTTAATTAAGACAGAATTTCGGTAATGAAGAACTTAATAGAAATTAGTAGGATTGTAACGAAGAAAAAGGTTCGCAAAATTGAAATTTTTGATGACCATACTTTGAAGCATAAAAACTCAAAATTTAATGAGTTTTATGAGGCTTTAATGGTAGGGAAATTTAAAAATGACCGTGACGCAGCTTCATTCCTTTATGGTACGAGCCCAACCGATGATAAATATCGTCAACTCAAGTCGCGTTTTCGTAAGAGATTACTAAACACGCTATTCTTTTTAGATGTTAACTTACCAGCTACCTCTGGTTATGACCGTGCGTATTTTTCTTGTAACAAAGACTGGACACTAGTAAAAATATTATTAGTCAACGATGCTGTTTTTACAGCAAATGCACTTGCTCGCCAAATTTTAACTACAGCACTAAAATTTAAGTTTGCAGATGTTATTGTAAATTGTTCTAGGATACTTCGTCGTCATGCAGCTCAAATCGAAGCTGAGAAGGATTTTGAAGAATACGATTCACATATTAAGCAATATTCAAACGTCTTGGATGCAGAGATTCGTTCAGAAGAACTTTTTCAGCGCGTTACGATGAATTACTACCGTCCGCCAAGTTTGAATGTTAATTTGCGTGAGAAAATTGACACCTATTGTGATGCACTTGTTGGATTATCTGAAATATATGACTCTCCAGTAGTCATTTATAACATGTATCTAGTTTGGTCATTCCGATATGAGATGCTTCATGATTATGATGCAATGGTGGAAGTTTGTAACCGAGCAGAAAAATATATAGAGGCAAATCCTTTGTTTTATCAAGATGATAAATCTGCTACTTTTCAGTTAAAAAAGATGTCTGCCTATTTGCACCTGCAAGACTTCAAAAACGGTAAAATTAATGCTGAGAAATCTCTGACTTCTTTTCCAGAGGGCACGGAGTTGTGGTTTAGCTTTATGGAATACTATTTCCTTTTAGCTTTGCATACCGACAATTACATCAATGCTTTAGCAATTTATAATCGAGCAATCGGCAATTCAAAATTTAAGCGTCTAAGCCCGTCTGTACGGGAAAAATGGAAAATTTTTGATGTATATATTAACTATATTGTTGAAATAAAAAGTAAGGAAAACCCTGTTCTTTTAGCACAGCGTAAGAAGATATTTAGAGTTTCTCGTTTCCTTAACAATCCAATTCTTTATCCAAAGGACCAACGTATTTATACAGTACACATGGTCGTGGGACAGATTCTGTTCTTACTAGATAAGAATGCATATAGTCAAGTATCAGAAAGAATAGAGAGACTCAAAAGCTATGCAAATCGTCAATTGAAAAAAGAAGAATTCTTCCGTTCTATTCAATTTATTCGTTTGCTACAACAATTGGCAAAAGTCGATTATCAGATTGATAATTTAAGTAATACTGATAAATACTATAATCGATTGATTGAAACACCATTTAATTATAGAGGCTTGATAAATGAGTTAGAAATCATTCCTTATGATAAATTGTGGAATATGATTTTAAGTAGATTGGTATAGTAAAACAAAAAAAGAAAGAGTATATTTCTGAAAATGAAATATACTCTTTCTCTTTTTAGTAAAAGTGGTTTTATTTTTCTAACAACATCCTAATAGCCGCCTCTGGCTGGATAAACATACCTGTTTCTTTAACAGATTTGGTATCTTTTCCTGATTTTTCTAATATTTTAAAGGCTTCTTTCGTCGTCAATTCAGGCTTTAAGCTTTTCATCAAACCAATCAAACCAGCGACATAAGGGGTCGCCATAGACGTTCCATTAAATGCTTTATACTGATTTTTTGGAATAGTGCTGTGAATTAAAGTACCAGGAGCAGCTATTCCCATTTTTACATCTTGGACATAATTAGAAAAGTTTGCTCGGGACAAAGTTGTATCAATAGCACTAACACATATAACTCCTGGAGCACCAGCTGGTGCGTAATTTTTAGAGTTCGCATTGGAATTTCCAGCGGCAACAACGACAATCGCTCCCTTCTTGTTAGCGTAATCAATTGCTTGCTTATAAGCACGTTGTTTAGAGTCGGTAGACCGTCCACCTAAAGACATAGAAATTACATCTGCACCGTTGTCCGCCGCTTCTATTATACCATTAATGATAGTACGTTGTGTCCCGCCACCAAAATCACTTAAGACTTTAACACTGCTTATTTCTATAAAATCATTAGTAGGAGAGAGCGAAGCGATTCCTTTGTTGTTATCTGTTACTGCTCCAGCAATACCCGCGCAGTGTGTTCCGTGTCCTTGCACATCTTTGTCATATTCGCTTTTAACGGAGCGGTATCGCTTAGCTAAATCTTCATGTTGAGCATCAACACCAGTATCTAGAATAAAAATTCGCGCTTTTTTGGTGGGCTTGACTTTATTTTCTTTAAAGTAGCTGTACAGCTTATCTGCATTCAATTCCTTTAAAGCCCATTGTCTCTTCAGTTCGGGGTCATTGACACCAAATTTTCGATTAACGGCTGGTAATCGACGTAAATCTGTAATAGGGTCATCAATTTTTATCGTTTCATTCTCTTCTACCCAATCAATGAGTCCGCTACTTTGTAAATCTGAAATGATAGCTTCTTGACTTGACAAAAGCTGAGTAGGAATATTAATCGCAATGTAGTCATCTAAGTCTGTTGAAATACCATCTTTTACGACAAAAGCAGTTTCTATAGACAATCCATATTTTGCTTTAATTTCTTGTAAATCAGAGCTTTGTCTATCATTCTTTACTTCCACTAATAATTCGAAGGTATTGTCATTTTCATTATTGACAATCTTTTTAGGTTCCTCCGTAATATGTTTATTCTCTTTAAAACTACCTGCCCATATATCCCAGCCAAATCCATAATACAAACCAATTAAAAGCATTAATAATCCAAAGAAAACGCCTTTGTTTTTTGAAAAACTTTGCAGCATAATAGGAATACCTGCCATCATCAACAAATCTCGTACTAATACAGGTATTTTGGTATCCATACTTGCATCTGCAAGGAAAAATGAAATTGCCCAAGCTCCAAAAGCGAGATAAAACAAACCTGAAAAAAATGCTGAATTAGACTTATTATTTTGGCTAAAAAACCAAAGTGCTAAACTGCTCAAAGCAACAATGAAGGCGATAGGGTATAGTAACATAAGTTATTTGTTTTGCGGATAAACTTGATATCCTTATAAATCTAACACGTCTAATGTATGCCTTCTAAGGCAAAGAGTCTAATTTTTTAGACGAAGGGATAGAATTTGGTAACATTTCGAAATAATAACTAGTAGCAATATTGAAATTAAATTTTACTTATATAATTAGTTTAATTACTTTTCCAATATTTTCTTTTAAATAAAATATATTATTATTTTTAATTCTAAATGCCTTTAGTAATTCAAAAATTGGCTTTTTCCCACTAGGACAATGGCGTCCAAATGCTTCTGCACACCAATATAAATCAGGAGTATAGCGTCTTTCCTTCTCCATTATTGACTCAAATGCAGAACGAATCACAAGCTTTAAAATTGTATAAATTTCAGCATCTGTAGGATTTTCAATTTTCATAAATGCAGACACATCTTCTGTTAACCATGTCAAATTCATTTTAATTTCAGCTGAGACTTTAAAATTTGGAAGATTTACGCGAATGTCATTGCCTAATAGGAGTAAGGATTGTGTTTTAAGATAAAATGAAAGTCGTGGATTTTTCTTATAAAAATCTGAATACCAAGACGATACAGCCCATTCTATCTCTGGAACAAGATCAAAGTTCGTTTGAATAATTTTTTCAGCTTTTTTTGCCCATTTTGCCTTTTCCCAGCAAATATCTGGAGAATAAACTAATGCAAATACATCAATATCAGAGTACTCTTCTACATAAAAACCCCGCGGAGTACTACCTCTTAGCCAGAGACTATGCAAATTATCACTTTCATATTCTTTATACAATCTTGTTATTTCATCTAAAAGCGGAAGGAGAGCTTTGGAAACTAAATCAATTCCGGTTGGGTTCAGGATATTACCCTGTTTATCCATAGGGAAAAATCCTCCAATCTTTGGATTAATCAAATCAGATTAATTTTATCATGAAGCAATCTAATTATTTCAGGATATGCAAATTCTGTATGTTCTACTTTTTTAACCCAACGAATTCCTTGAACTGCATTTGTTAGGAATATTCCATCTGCTGAAAAAACATGTTTAGGTAGTAGAGCAATTTGCTCTTTTACGGAGATGCCTTGTTCTCTCGCTATTTGAATGACAGTCTTTCGCATAACACCCGCAACACAACCTGAACGCAAATGCGGTGTGAGAATTTTTCCAGCCTTTATTATAAACACATTACTACAAAAAGACTCTGCAATATTTCCTTTTTCATTAAATATTAGGCAATCGTCTAAGTGGTAGGTTTTACAATATTTTGCAGCTAGAATATAGGGTAGGGCGTTTGCTGATTTGATACCTGCCAATCGAGTCTTACTTAAAATTGGAGCTTCATCATACCA
>CAZQTE010000389.1:0-5696 GCA_964595615.1 uncultured Saprospiraceae bacterium | reverse complement strand
TGAGGAAAATTTGACCTGTCCAGATGACGGACTTATTGTTTTGTCGTTACTTAATCAAAGAATTTGATTAAGCACTCTATCTCAATAGACGTAATTTTATCATTTTGCCTTGGGTGGGTTGCTATAGGTTTTTATTGATTGATAACGATTTCGTAAGCCAAGTATATTTAATTTTCCTCTGGAAAAATAGTATTCAAACTAATCTGTAAACCTTCCAAAACTGTAGATTCTAAAACATCCGCATCCGTCAAAACGGGCAATTTATGCGTATACTTTCCAGTATTTTTATCCATAGTATAAACAAAAGCAAATTTATGTACAGGGTCAATAACCCAATATTCTAATACTCCCGCTTCTTCGTAAAGCGTGAACTTATCTTTCATTTCGCGCTTAGAATTGCCTGGCGAGAGAATTTCTACTACCAAATCAGGTGCACCTACACAACCTTGTTTATCCAATTTACTTTTATCACAAATCACACACAAATCTGGCTGAATGACTGTATCTATTTTATCTTTCGTGACGCGGTGGTTGGGAAGAGGTAGGCGAACGTCGAAAGGCGCATGAAATAAAGCGCAATGACTGTCGTCCAAAAAAGCATCTAATTTGACTAACATTTTTCTGGAAATATGTTGGTGTACAACATTCGGCGCAGCCATTGGAAATAAACGACCTTTTAACAATTCAACGCGCTCTTTGAATTGCCACAATAAATAATCTGAATAGTTGTATTTCTTATTAAAATCTAACTGACTGAGTGATGTAATCATTGTTTTACTTTATGAATTGGTCGAGAAGTGTGTAATTTTAGTGAAAGATACGATTTACTTGTGGTAAAGACAAAAAATAAGTCTGTTTGGCAGCATTTGTAATGCGGTTTTAAAGTGTAGAGTTGTTTTTAAAAATGCCGTATTGCAAATGCTGCCAAACGTGGGAGAACGGTGATTTGGAGACCACAGAACCGATGCGTAGGCGAATTATAAATTCGAACGAGCTTCGCGAACATACATAGTCACCGCGGTTTAATCAAATCCAAGAGTTTTTCGAACTCTTTCTAAAACTTTAATCGCTACACTTCGTGCTTTATCTTCGCCTTGTGATAAAAGTCTCTCGACTTCATCTAAATTATCCATGTAGTAGTTATACTTTTCTCTTTCCTCTTCAAATTTATTCCATAGTAATTCAAACAGTTCAGTTTTTGCATGACCGTAGCCATAATTTCCTGCTCTATATTTTTGAGCCATATCACCTATTTGTTCTGTCGATGCAACGGATGAATACAACTTGAAAACATTGCATGTTTCCGGGTCTTTTGGTTCTTCTAAACTCTTTGCATCGGTTGCAATTTTCATCACATCTTTACGCAACTGCTTTTTAGGCTTAAAAATATCAATATAATTATTGTATGATTTACTCATTTTCTGACCGTCAATTCCTGGTATTGTCATTACTTTTTTATCCAATTTAATTTCTGGAGTAACGAAAATATCAGAATCGTAATGATTATTGATTCTTCTTGCAATATCACGAGTAAATTCGATATGTTGTTGTTGGTCTTTACCAACGGGAATAATCTCAGCATCATACATCAGTATGTCAGCACACATCAAGACAGGATAAACAAATAGCCCTGAATTAACATCTTCTAACTTATTCGCTTTATCTTTGAAAGAATGAGCTAAACTCAATCTTGAAAAAGGCATAAAACAGTTTAGATACCATGTTAATTCACATACCTCAATTATACGTGATTGCCTATAGAAGACATTTGATTCAGTATCAAAACCAAATGCGAGCCATGCAGCAGCAACAGAGTACATATTATCTTTTCTGACTTTTGCATCCTTTATTGTAGTTAATGAATGTAAATCAGCTATAAAAAAGAAACACTCGTTATCTTTATTCTTAGACAATTCAATTGCGGGCAAAATTGCTCCTAAGATATTGCCCAAATGTGGTTTTCCAGAACTTTGTATTCCCGTTAATATTCTTTTCATTTTTTATATTTTTAATTTAGTGTTCAGTATACAATTGTGTACGTCAAAAAGCTAATTAGTATTTGGACTAAAATTGCTGGGATAAGGTCTGCAAAGGTCGAAAAAGTCCACGCAACAGAAGACGAAAAGCCAAATAATATGGAGAAAAAAGCAAATTTCCAATAATACTTGTCCAAAAAAAGAGCCACCCCACAAAAGCAGAGTGACCCTTCTTATATCATTAAAGACCCGTCAAATTAACGACGACCTCCATAACCACCGCCACCACGACGGTCACCACCACGGCCTCCGCCACGACGGTCACCACCACGTCCGCCGCCGCCTTCGCGACGCTCACGTTTCGGAGGTTCTACATAGCCTTCTGGTTTCTCCAAAAGAGCTTTGCGAGATAGACGCATTTTACCGCTACGCTCGTCGATTTCGACCAACTTCACGCGTACCATGTCGCCTTCTTTGAATACTTCTTCTACATTCTCGATGCGTGTGTAGCTGATTTCTGAAACGTGCAATAAGCCCGATTTTCCTTTGAAATCAACAAATACACCGTAAGGCATGATTGTTTTTACAACAGCATCATACTCCTCACCAACGCTTGGTGTGAATGTAATGTCATTGATACGTGCCAAGGCAGCGTCGATACTTTCTTTGTTAGAAGAGGCGATACTGATGTGACCTTTACCATCTTTTTCTTCGATGTTAATTGTCGCGCCAGTTACTTCTTGCATCTCTTGGATGATTTTACCACCAGGTCCGATAATCGCACCGATGTATGACTTGTCGATGATTACTTCCACGATACGCGGTGCGTGTGGCTTGTAATCTTCACGTGGACCAGCCATCGTTTTCTCCATCTCGTCGATGATGTGGATACGTCCTTCTTTTGCTTGTGCTAAGGCTTTTTCGAGGTTTTCGTATGGAAGACCGTCGATTTTAATATCCATTTGACAAGCTGTGATACCATTTCTTGTACCCGTTACTTTGAAATCCATATCTCCCAAAGCATCTTCGTCACCGAGGATGTCCGTTAAGATAGCGAAATCATCGCCTTCAGCAATCATACCCATTGCGATACCTGAGATAGTATCTTTTACTTTGATACCACCGTCCATAAGTGCCAAACATCCTGCACAAACAGTTGCCATAGAAGACGAACCGTTAGACTCTAAGATGTCAGAAACCAAACGAATAGTGTATGCTTGGTCGTCTGGCAATACTTTTTTCAAAGAACGCGCTGCTAGGTTGGCGTGACCAACTTCACGACGTCCAGGACCACGCATCATTTTGATTTCACCTACAGATAATGCAGGGAAGTTGTAGTGCAATATGAAAGTCTCATCGTATTTTCCTAAAGCAACATCAATCATTTGCTTGTCTAACTTTGTACCCAAAGTCAAAGAAGTTAAAGATTGAGTTTCTCCACGATTGAAAATCGCAGAACCGTGTGCAGAAGGTAGGTAATCTACTTCCGTCCAAATTGGACGTACTTTATCAAAGGCACGACCGTCCAAACGCGTCTGCTCTTTGAGCATCATCGTACGGATAGTTTTCTTCTTGATTTTATCGAAGTACTTGCTGATGTTATCACCGTTCTCTTCCATCCATTCCTCATCGTGTGCCTCCAAAAGAGCTTCTTTCAATGCTTCTTTTGCTGCTTTCAAGCCTTTCTTACGACCGACTTTATCGTGCTTACCGCGTGCTACTTCTAAGATAGCGTCTTTTGAGTGCTTCTCAACTTCTGCATATAAATCTTCGTCGATTTCCTCAGGAGTCCAATCACGTTTTACCGTTGCATACTCACCAACTTTCTCAGCTAAGGCGCGCATTGCTTCGATTTGTGTTTTAATTGCTTCGTGACCGAATTTAATCGCTTCCACCAAGTCAGCTTCTTGACACTCGTCCATTTCACCTTCTACCATCATGACATCTTTGTCAGTCGCAGCTAAGATGATGTCCAAATCAGCCATTTCTAAGTCAGACTTAGCTGGGTTGATGTGGAAGTTGCCATTGATACGTGCCACACGTACCTCAGAAACCATAGCATCCACCAAAATCGGTGAAACTGCTAATGCCGCTGATGCTGCTAAACAAGCATAAGCATCTGGCAATGTTTCAGGCTCACCCGAAATTAAGTTAATGATAACCTGTGTCTCGTTCATGTAGCCACTTGGGAACAAAGGACGAAGTGCACGGTCAACCAAACGGCTAATCAATACTTCGTAATCGTTCAAGCGCGTCTCACGACGGAAGAAGTTACCAGGAATACGACCTACAGCCGCAAATTTTTCTTGATAGTCCACAGAAAGTGGGAAAAAAGATTGTCCCGGCTTTGGTTTAGTCGCGGAAACAATAGAAGCAAAAAGCATTGTGTCGCCAATGCGTACCACTACAGAACCGTCTGCTTGTGTGGCTAGTTTGCCTGTTTCGATGATTACTTCCTGTCCATCAGGTAGATTGAAGGACTGAGTAATCGGAGTTTGCATACCCATACTTTAATTTAAAAACGGTGGACGGTTGACGGCCGACGGTTGACGGCGGCACAATTACGTCCCCTTAGTTTACAATGTCAAACATCGCGTTTTGCAGAAATAGTTTATTTTGTCTTGTTTGGACTCACTGTACAGTAAGCTGCAATTTTGCGGGAAAAAATATAAGTTGAAATGTTACAACAGATACTTTTCCTCGAAAAACTGAAAAACAAGCAGAAATTAGAATAATGTAGGAAAGAGAAAGGCTAACCAAAAGGCAGTCTAAAATCTAACGTCTAAAATCTAACATCTTAAAAAAACATGAATAAAAAAGAAAATACACAATCTTGTACGGAATGTACTGGAATTGGTTTTGACTCTAGCTGTGCAAATAGGCTAGAAGGAAGCTAATCGAAGTGAAAAAATAACAATTGTTGAGCAATTGAGAACTTGGATTATCAATTAATTACGATGTTTGAAGTCACATTTTCGGAATTGTCGCACCTTTGTTTGACTATTATATTATTCCGAAACAAGCAGTTGACCTTTTCAACTGTTTGATTTTTTATTTAAGACCTTTTTTTATTCGCCGCAAATGTATGAAAAATGATAGACTTGTATAATTTATTTGCTATTTTTTTTTGACAATGTAGCTAATTCATATTATTAATTAGTTTAATTTGTTAAGCGTCGTTGTGTTCATTGTTATTTTGTATGTCTCCATTTATATAAATTTAATTTTATGAGAAAAATTTAAATGTGGAAATTTGTTTCATTTATCTAATTAAAACCGTTATATTTGTCATGTAAACAACTTGAATACATGGTGTATTTCTATACAATTTATTCAAACTTGTTCATTTCTTAATCCTTCTTTCCCCTCAAGAAGGTGTTTCCCAAATTTTCGCACTGATTTACAAATATAGTATTCTATTTATAAATATCTGTAAATATACCTGTAATCAGGTATTTACAAATAATAGTATTATTCTATATTTTTATTTGTGTATTTTTGCGTAAGTAAATTACACTCTCTCTAAACTGTACAGTAATCGTTCACAATATTCCTATATTGTAATATTCTCATGCTGTACATTTTTATTTCCCAAAAATAGATGAAATACTAAAAAAGGATTTATCTCATTACAAAAGAGATTATTCTGAAAATAAAGTATTATGTAAGCTTAATTTTTTGTCAGTAAGTCAAAAAACATTGACTAATTATTGTGCATCA
>CAZQTE010000388.1:3163-5701 GCA_964595615.1 uncultured Saprospiraceae bacterium | reverse complement strand
TTAGTAATTGTCTAGAAACATTTATTCAAATAAAACAAACTTGCCATATCATATATTTAGGTCTTCCAAATCTTCAGGCGTATCGATTCCTATAGTCTCGTGTTCCGTAATTCCACATTGTATCGCATAGCCATTCTCTAACCAACGCAATTGTTCCAAGCTTTCTGCTTTTTCTAAACGACCTGTTTTCAATTTTGAAATAGCAAATAAAATATCTGCACGATAAGCATACAAACCGATATGTTTAAAAAACAAATTGCCATCCAACCATTCCTCTCGTTCTTTTCCACGCACAAAAGGAATAGGATTTCTACTAAAATAAAGCGCTGTTAATTGCTCATCAAAAACAACTTTGACAACATTATCATTAAAAAGTTCTTTCGTATTTTTTATTTGTTTTGCAAGTGTCACCAATGGTGGACTTTGCAAAACCTTTGCCCCCAATCCTCCTCTTATAATATCAATCAGCTGCTCTATTTGTTCTGGCGCAATAAATGGCTCATCTCCTTGAATGTTTACCACATAAGCAATATCCTCATCTGCCAATAATTCCAGAACCTCAGCACAACGGTCAGTACCACTTTGATGACTACCCAGAGTCATTACCGCTTTCCCTCCAAATCCTTCAACATGTTCAAAAATTCGCGCATCATCCGTCGCCACATAGACCTCAGACAAGTCTGGTACTCGCTTTGCTTGTTCATAAACACGCTGTATCATACTTTTTCCAGCAATATTAACCAAAGGTTTGCCTGGGAAACGAGTTGAGGCGTATCTCGCAGGAATTATACCGATAGTTTTCTTAATTTTGCGTTGCATTATCGTTAGTTGACTGTAGCTGGTTGACAGTTACCCGCAATCCACGGATTCTCTTTGATGCAAACATACTATTAAACTCCAGTATTAAAAAATGAGATACTTTATGATTAGCACTATTTCATATTGCTTCTAAATCATAAATACTGAAACGTTTTCCTGTCAACTAACAACTGTCAACGGACAACGAACACAAAAAGACAACTCATGAGAAAACAAATTATACTTCTTTTTCTATGCTGCCTTTGCAGTTTGAAAATTTTTGCCTTTAAACCAGATACGGTGCGTTATTTAACAGAAAATGATACTATTCTTATTGTAAAGAACGAATACGGTGAAAAAATTTATACACATACAATGAAACCAGGGCAAACACTTTGGTCTCTTGCACGTTTTTATGGTCTAAAACCTGAAGAACTCAAGCGTTTTAATACGATATATGATGATAAGGTTTTTAACCCCGGAGATAAAATACGCATTCCAATACCTAATAAAGCTATTATTCGATTTGAAAATCCAAATCTAAATAAATCAGAACTACTGCCCGTTTGTTACGTAGTAAAGAGAGGAGATACCATATTTGGTATTGCAAAGCGAGATTATAAAATGCCCGTTGACACACTTGTAAGGCGTAATCATCTAGAAGGCAAGCCTTTACAACCTGGGCAAATATTGCATACGGGCTGGATGTCAAAAAATGGGGTTCCAGATAGTCTTCAAAATCACAAAGCATATACTACTTTTGACAAAGAGAGTCGCGCAGCAAAAGACTTTGAAAAAGAAAGACTTAGATTTAATGAACGAGGAGCTGTAGTATGGACGGAAGATAAGGGTAAAGGAAGAAGAAAAATGGCTGCCGTATTGCATAATAAAGCAAGAATTGGTAAGGTCATTGAGATATTTAATCCAGGTAATAATAAAAAAGTTTTTGCAAAGGTTATTGGGCGCATTCCTCCTGGTGCATACGACCCAAGTGTAATTGCCGTTTTGACAGAATATGCTGCCAAAATACTAGGAGCAAAAGACAAGAAATTTTTTGTAGAAATAAAGTATAAATAAGAGTTGTCGGTTGACAGTTGTTAGTTGACAGCGCGGGATTTGTTCCCTTATCAATACAAAATTAAACATCAACGAATTGGCAGACGGTCAACTACCAACCGTCAACCGTTTCAATTTTTTCAACAGTGAGAAAAGAGAATGAGTAAGTCCCTGGCTACTGTATAGTTATTCACTCATTTGAGTCATTCTCGCACAGGATTCGCATAAAAATCACGCGAATTTTTTCACTACTGAATTTATGAAGTATCACAAAAATGTCCTCTCTACCATTGGTAATACCCCATTGGTTTTAATCAACAAAATCACGGCAGAATTACCGTGTAAAGTATTCGTAAAATTGGAAACGACCAACCCTGGTCACTCCATTAAAGACCGTATGGCACTCAAAATGCTCGAGGATGCAGAAGCATCTGGAAAGTTAAAACCAGGCGGTACCATTATAGAATGTACCTCAGGTAATACAGGCATGGGTTTAGCCATAGCAGGCGTTGTAAAAGGCTACCGCTCAATCTTTACGACTAGCGATAAACAGTCAAAAGAAAAGATTGATTTGCTAAAGGCAATGGGTGCAGAAGTTATCGTTTGTCCTACGAATGTAACGCCAGAAGACCCACGCAGTTACTACTCTGTAGCAGAGAAATTAAGTAAAGAAATTCCAAATTC
>CAZQTE010000388.1:0-3063 GCA_964595615.1 uncultured Saprospiraceae bacterium | reverse complement strand
TATCCATACATCACAGAAGGAATTGGAGAAGATATTTTACCAAAAAATGTGGATTTTGACCTTATCGACCACTTCGAAAAAGTAACGGATAAAGACGGTGCAGTTATGGCTCGTCGTATTGCTCGTGAAGAAGGTATGTTGTTGGGATATTCTGCGGGTTCTGCTTTTGCGGGCTTATTACAAATGAAAGACCAATTGACAAAAGATGATGTGGTAGTAGTGATTATCCATGACCATGGTAGTCGCTATGTCGGTAAAATCTATAATGATGATTGGATGCGCGAACGTGGATTTTTAGACACAGAGCGTAAAGTAAAAGACCTTATTACAGGTAAGAAAAGTAAAGACTTTTTGTCTGTCAATTCTGACCATACCGTACGTGACGCTTTCAACTTGATGAAAAGCCATGATATTTCTCAAATGCCGGTTATGGAAGAGGGAAAGATTGTTGGTTCATTAACGGAGACAGCAGTTTTGAAATATCTATTAGCTAATCCATTCAACAATACGGAAAAAACAGTAGGTACTATTATGTCTGCCCCATTCCCCGTTGTGGATGAAGACTTAGCATTTAGTCAATTGAGTCGTTATATCAGTCGTGAAAATCCTGCGGTTATTGCAGAAGATAAAGCGGGCGCAATGCATATTTTGACGCAGTATGATATTATACAAGCGGTGTAAGTCCCTGTAGCCAAACTTATAGAGACGAGCGAATTCTGCAAATGTGGAGTTCGCTCGTTTTTTGTTATGTTTGTAAGACGAAATCAGCAAAATTAAGTTTGAAATATTATGAACGTCAAATGCCCCAAATGCCTAACACCAATAAAGGCAGAAAACATGAACCTACAAACGGGAACTGCTGTTTGCTCTAGTTGTCACCATTTATTCCATTTAGAAGCTGGCTGGGAACAGGAAGACAAAGATGTATCTTACAAAAAAGTTACGCATACACCAAAAGGCTTCAGCACTGTACCAAGCTTAAGTGGATTGGAGATTCAAATTGCTACTCGTTTCGCTTCAAAAGGCTGGTGGGATTTTTTATTTGGTGCTGCATTTTTGTCAGTACCTTCTTTTATTATTATCATGATATCTTTTGCACCTTCTAGTGATTTAGAGATTAGTGAAACTTACTTTATTTACGCATTCTTATCCATCTTCATAGCGGTTGGTCTATATGTGTTATGGGAAGGACTTTCTAAAATCCTCAACACAGTTTCAATTAAAGTGGATGCCGCTTATTTAGAAGTATCTAGTTCACCAATTAACTGGGGAAAGCATAAAACACGTCGTTATCCTGTTGATGAGATTGAGCAAATCTTTGTTAGACAATACAGTAATAAAAAGCAAAACGGCCGCCCTATCTATGAATACGCTGTAGATTTCCTCTCTTCAAAAGAAGGTAAAACGGCATGGATTCTTAAAGGATTTTCCAAACCAGAACAAGCTTGGTTTTTAGAACAAAAACTGGAAAAGCATCTTAATTTAGAGGATAAACATGTCATTGGAGAGTTTGACCCTTCTGATAATTATCGTCCGAGTTTTAAAGAGGTTTTTGCTTTGATTAAAGATAGTTGGAAGAAAAGATAATATCGTTGGTAGATTTTAAGAATAAGTTCATAAAGACAAAGAATACTTGTATCTTCCTTTTCTAAAATCACTAAAATCTATCCGTTTATGAAAACTCTGATTACTTTTTGCTTGTTTGTGTTTACTTTTTTTGTTGGTCAAAATCGTCTTTTTTCTCAGAATGAACATCTAAAACATGATAATATATGGTTAACAGGTTATGCAAATGCTCCTGGCAATCCATGCTTTGGTGGAACAGTTATTGACTTTAGTGCAGACACCTTAGATATTTATTATGAGTATCGTGAAATGGATTTTGATTTTGCAAGTGTATCTATGTGTGATGAAAATGGAGAGTTAATTTTTAGCTCTAACAATTACTATATCGCCAATAAGCTAAACGAGGTTATGGAAAATGGGGAAGATTTAAACCCTGACGAAACATCAATACCACAAGATTTAGAACCACAAGCTATAATTGCTTTACCTTCTCCTGCGAAGGATAGTACTTATTACCTAATTCATCAAGAATCTACTTGGCATGGAGATTTAGACGGTAACATAACAGGAGTTTTCTTTTTACACCAGACAAAGATAGATATGAAATGCTGTGGAGAGAACCCATTAGGCATCGTTGAATTTAAAAATATACCTATTTTAGAAGATACCTTACACTATGGTCGCATTACTGCTACTCGACATGCCAATGGGCGGGACTGGTGGATTATTCAACAAAAATTTGCCTCTAATAAATACTACAAATTTCTTTTAACTCCTCAAGGTATAGAAGTTCAAGAATCGCAAGAAATTGGAGACTCTCCAATTTTTAGCACAGGAGTAGGGCAAGCTATATTTTCGCCTGACGGGTCAAAGTATGTCACCACAAATGCTTATGGTTCTATTCACGATTCTTCTGTCGATGTTTTTGATTTTGATAGATGTTCAGGCTTACTTTCTAATCCAAGAAGAATACCATTAAGTAGTTCTTATTTACAAGGGGCTGCAATCTCTCCAAATTCTCAATATTTATATCTATCCTACGCGATTGATTTCTATCAAGTTGATTTGGATGCAGAAACTTTAGACACTCTTTTAATAGAAGAATATGACGGTTTTGGAGGGGCATTACCTACTTACCCTTTTCTCGCACAATTAGCTCCAGACAATAAAATTTATCTTTCTGCTTGGAATGGCAATAAATTTATGCACGTAATCCATAATCCTGATGAGGCTGGTGTAGCTTCCAATATAGAACAACACGGTATAGAACTTCCTTCTTATAATAGTGGTACTGTTCCAAATCATCCTAATTACCGTCTAGGTAGGCTTATTGGTAGTCCTTGTGATACTTTGGAGTGGGTAGAGGATACTACTTCGGTTGTTGCAAATTCTATTACTATTGAAAATTTTTCGGTATCTCCGAATCCTACGGTATCATCTATTCATTTTTCAGCAGAAAAAAAATCTGATTATATAATTACTGATTGGTTAGGGCGT
>CAZQTE010000387.1:3248-5702 GCA_964595615.1 uncultured Saprospiraceae bacterium | reverse complement strand
AAAAAATGATAGTTTCAACAATAGTGGCAGTTGCCGAAAATAACGTCATTGGAAAAGACAATGATATTCCTTGGTATTTACCAGCGGATTTGAAGTATTTCAAGAAGAGAACTCTGAATCATCACATCATAATGGGGAAAAACTGCTATTATTCTATTGGCAGGCCTTTACCTAAGAGAACGAATGTTGTTCTTTCGCGTGACCCGTATTTCACGGTTAGTAATTGCGTCGTCGCACACTCGATTGAAGAGGCTTTGGAAGCTGCCCTACGCAATGGAGAACATGAAGTTTTCATTATTGGTGGCGGACAAATTTATGAACAAAGTCAAAAATATTGGGATAGAATTTACTTAACACAGGTAGATTTAAAAGTCGATGGTGATGTGTTTTTTCCAGAGATAGATGAGGAAATATGGAAATTAGTTTCTTCAGAATCTCACGAACCCGATGAAAAAAACGAACATTCATACACCTTCAAATTGTACGAAAGAAAATAAATATGTGGGAAGAAAAAGACAATAAACTCTGTGCAAACTTCAAATTTAAAGACTTCAAAGAAGCCTTTGCCTTTATGACTGAAGTCGCATTCTACGCTGAAAAACAAAATCACCATCCGAATTGGTCGAATGTTTACAATACTGTAGAATTTGAATTGACGACGCACGACAAAGGAAATACCGTCAGCGAAAAAGACCATAAATTGGCAAAGTCAATAGACGAAGTTTACAGAAAATATGCCTGATAAAATGATTTTGACTGTGCTCAAGAGCAAAAACTCTGCGTCTCTGCGAACTCTGCCTTGAATTAACAATGGAAAAAGAAGAAAAAATACCAACAGAAAAACTTCGAAAATGGCGACTCATTCTCGGCAAGCATGCTGACCCCGAAGAGGAGATTTCATTAGAAGAAAAAGAAGGCGAAGGAGAGGAAGAAAGTAAAACGGGGGACGAGGGACAAGGAGGAGAAGAAGAAAGTAAGGCAAGTGAAGAGGGGGAAGGTGGAAAAAGTGAAGCAGCAGGAATGGATGAAGTTTTGGAAGCTTTATATGACCAAGACAGAAAAGGGCAATTAGGTAGTTCATCTCCTAATATCAATCGTTGGTTGGGCGATATTCGAGAGTATTTTCCTACTTCTGTCGTGCAAATAATGCAACGAGATGCACTGGAACGTTTGGGATTAGACCAGATGCTTTTAGAGCCAGAATTATTGGAGTCGGTCGAACCAGATGTCCATTTAGTAGGCACTATTCTTTCCCTCAAAAAGATAATGCCTGAAAAAACGAAAGAAACAGCCCGCCAAGTCGTCCGAAAGGTGGTAGAAGAGTTAGAAAAGAAACTGAGAAACCCGATGCGCGAAGCCGTTGAAGGCGCGCTCAATCGTTCCGTCCGCAATCGTCGTCCAAAACTTAACGAAATCAATTGGCATCTAACTATCCGCGCTAATTTAAAGCATTATCAAGAGGATTTAAAAACGATTATTCCTGAAAATTTAATCGGATATGGACGTAAAGGAAATTCTTTAAAACACATTATTCTACTCGTTGACCAGAGTGGTTCTATGGCGAGTTCGGTGGTCTATGCGAGTGTTTGTGGAGCAATATTAGCGACTTTGCGTTCTGTCAAAACGCACTTTGTTGTCTTTGATACCGCAGTGGTCGATTTGTCTGAAAATCTAACCGACCCTGTCGATTTACTTTTTGGGACACAGCTGGGAGGAGGAACAGACATCCGAAAAGCTTTAGCTTATGCGCAAAATTTAGTTTCTAATCCTTCCGATACCATAGTGGTTTTAATATCCGATTTATTTGAAGGTGGAAGCGAAAAAGAAATGCTACAACGTGCCGCAGCCTTGCAACAATCGGGAGTTCAAGTTATTTGTTTATTAGCATTAAGTGATAAAGGCGCACCGATTTATGATAAAGAATTAGCAGAAAAACTGAGTACCTTAGACATTCCAGTTTTTGCCTGTACACCTGATAAATTTCCAGATTTAGTAGCAGCAGCCTTGAAAAAAGAAGATGTGACTAAGATTTAAACCCAGCTAATTATGAAAAGAAACATCCACCAAATAGCAGGAATTATCCTCTTCATTCTTTTCTTTTTGACGCATTTTTACCACGGAATGGAGTCGATAACTTGGGTAGAAATTCTCATAGAATTAGCGGTTTTAATCCTCGTCCCAATCGGTTTAATGACGCTAAATCGCTGGCAAAACAATCAAATTTTTTGGTTAATCACCGCCGTCTTATTCACCATTTCGTATTTCATCGAAGCAAGTATAATCGCAGGAATTTTGGCTGCACCGTGGATAATATTCGCCGTATATTTAGTCATCCAACCACTAACTGAATTATTTTCCACTCAAAAACGCACATTAACCCAAGGCATTGAAGTGCTAACTTTCCTTTTTCTCTCCATTGGTGGCGCTTGGGCATTTGCAGATAGAATTAGTTTT
>CAZQTE010000387.1:0-3148 GCA_964595615.1 uncultured Saprospiraceae bacterium | reverse complement strand
TTAGGAGGAATGGGCGTAGGTTTTTTGCATGTTAAAAGAGCAAAAGGAAAGTATAGTCTCCTTTGGAAATTAGGCGCAATCGGACTCTGCTGCGGAATGATTTTAGCGATGATGTATGGTTGGCGCTATGTTTTTCCAAATGAATGGTTAGCGATTCCTAAGATGTATGCTTATCATGGGACGATGAATTCTGTGAGTTTGGGTTTGATTTTGTTGGGGTATTGTTTGAATGGGAGATTTCGATAAAAGTAAATAACTAAACACTTTTCAAAAAGGAGATAGATAATAATTAGAATAAGATTAATAAATTATGTGAATTATTACCGTAAAAGAAATGCCCCTCAAAATGTAATTTTTTTTGAGTGGACATTTTTTACCTTAGTATTTTTCTATAATATTATATTCCAGACCTACAATAACTACATTAGTAGGATTAATTTTCTTTAAACCGATTGTTGGACCTATTGACCAAAATAAGTTGAAGACACGTTTATAAGCTAATACGAAGCCAGCATTAGGTTGAAAGTCAAAATACTCCCACTTTTCTCCTGCTAACTCAGGTTCAAACCATGAAAAGTTAGCTGCTCGAAACTCAACTCCCACAATAGGGGAAAAATTCCAATTGCCTCTCTTTCCAATATTCAAAGCTCGGAATTCTTGTGTATTTTTTAATGCAAGGGGATATACTCTAAATTGAGCACCGTATCCAAATCCGTTTGTCTTAGGAATATTAAAATTGTAATTATCTTTGTATTGGTAGAAAGTAGCTTGTAAGCCAACAAGTATCGCTTGATTAAGCCAATAATTAACTCTTGGAACAACAGAAAACTCTGCATAATCTCTCAAAGGACTTGTCTGACCAGATAACTCATTAGTTTGCTTTAATCTTATTCCACTGGAAGAAATTCCAACATTCCATTTTCTTATATTTTTATCCACCCAAAAACGATTTCTTTTCTCTTTTGGAATTATCTTATCTCTTTTGAAAAAGTAAGATGTAAATGGTGTTCGGTAGTTTTCATAAAAATAAAAGTTTACCCCAATGAAAGGCTGAGTCCAATTATATAAATCAGAATTAGTCTTTTTTATTGGTCTATAATTTTTAAAACCTGCTTTCAAATGTAGTTTTTCAAACAGAGGGTAATTCAATCCAAAACCAATCGGAATGAAATGATTCATACTTTCGTCTGAATAAATTTCTGCATCCCCACAACTACATAAATTACCAACTGCATAGCCTCCTTCCAAATAAACACCTAATTTTCGTTGTACACGAAAATTGTATTGAAAGAAAAATTCAGAAACAAAAGCTCTATCTACAGGTTCTCTCAATACTCTAATAGAAACAGCATTTAAACCTACACCTAATTTAAACTTTTCATTTATTGGAAAAGAAAGTGATATATTGGTATTGTTAAAAGAGTACACTTCATCTGAAATATTGCCAGAAGAACGAGTATATCTATTGAGCTTTAGTGGGGTGAAATATGCACTTATAGTGGGTTGCGTTGACCAGTTATCTACCTGGTTGTAAGCGATATTAGGAAATGATAAAAGAATTATTATTATTATTATTAGAGAAAAAGCCTTTTTTTGCATGATATAGATGTTTTAAAGAAAACGATATGATAGACATTTTATCTATCATATCGTTTCTCCAGATTAACGAGTGAATTAGGTAAATTCAATCGTAACTATACTCCAATATTCCACCAACTGGATGTGCGGTTTTCTAAAAAAGCAGGAAAATTACGACAATGGAAACCCCATGTATTAAGAGTAAATAACTGATTTTGATAAAAGGCATTATCAAAAGATTTATGATGTCCGCCGATTAATAAACCTTCCATTGCTGATGCTTTATTGTTATTAAAAATAAAAAATGGCGTTCCTAACAAAGGCAAAGCAATGTTAAATGCTTTTTGACAAAATGTTTTCTTAAATAGAATTGCAATAATCGTTTTCTGATTATTTGCTTCCATATCCTCGGGGAACATTTTTGTCAAGTACTTCTTCTCATAATCAAGATATGACTGAAGAGCTTCTCCTGTACTCTCATAGTGGGCTACAGCGCCACTTTCTATTGCATAATCTCTTAAATGACTAATAGCTTCCTCATGGCGAAAATACTTTTCTCCTAACTCTTGATACATAAATTCATCATACATTTTTTTTGTAGAGAATGCCATATAATAGACATTACTTGAATTAGGATTATCTTTTTCCCCAGCATTAATATGGTAAAAATAACCATCTAAATCCCATTTAAAACTACGTTCTGAAACCAGCTTTCCGTCTACAGAATAGATTATCTCATCTTCAATAGATTTTTGTAGCTCAACAGTTTCAGAAGGAGATATAGTTTCTAATTCTTTCTCTTTCTAACAAGATTGAAGAAAAAATACTGTGAAAGTAGAAAAAATTACAAGGCACAAACCTTTTGTTACAAAATTTTTCATAATTTTGATTTTTAAGTAAAATTAAAAAATGCAGACCATGCCATTAGTTCCACCTGAGGGCATTGGTCTGTTTTAGTTTATATGAATAACTGTTTAAAACAGAAAACTCCTTGAAAATAAGTACAAAATAGATAGGCTATTTTGTGACAATAAGTGTTGTCAAAAGAACTATTTTACCACTCTTTGCTCTTAATAAAAGAGTCGCTAATATCAATAAAAATTAATATGTTTTTTTAGAATTTAAATTTTGATGCTATTTGTTAAAAATGATGCTTAAAAAGAATTTAAATTGCATTATGTTTTTTTTTTTTAAAATTATATATTGTTTTGGTGTGTTTGTTTAATGTTGTTAGAAAGACAATAAAAAAGAAAAAGTGTTCATGGAAAAAGAAGAAATTTAGATTTTTATAGAAAATGGTTTCATTGAAAGTTAATAAATAACATATTTTGTAAATAACTTTTCGTCCGTTCTGTAAGTTATCTCAGAAAATAAAGAATAGTAAAATTAACCATGAAAATAAAATCAAAACTCCCAAACGTAACCACCACAATATTCACCGTCATGTCCCGTCTCGCCAACGAAGCAGGAGCAATAAACCTATCCCAAGGTTTCCCAAATTTTGACTGTTCCATCAAACTCCAAAACGCCGCCGAAAAATACCTCAAATCAGGCTACAACCAATACGCCC
>CAZQTE010000386.1:1418-5730 GCA_964595615.1 uncultured Saprospiraceae bacterium | reverse complement strand
TTTGTTTTAAAAAAAGGAATATTTAGTCCTTTTTGTAGCATGAAGAATAATTTTCAGTTTTCTCATTTTCATATCATCCTCTTAATTGATTGATTTTCAAGACAATACATTTTACCAATATTAAATTAAAAAGGTATTGTATAAAATCATTTTTTGGACGACTTAAAAAAGTTAATTTTGCATTCTTAAATAGAATTTTCAAAAAATTCACGTAATACAAACAATGGGAAAAGTAGTAGCAATAGCCAATCAAAAAGGTGGTGTTGGAAAAACAACAACAGCCATTAATCTCGCAGCCTGTTTGGGTATTTTAGAGAAAAAGGTCCTCTTAATTGACTCTGACCCACAAGCAAATGCCACATCGGGTGTCGGTGTTACTATCGAGGATGATGACGTGTCGGTTTACGATGTCCTCATCGGTGATGAAGAACCAAAAGATGCCATATACGAAACGGAAACACCAAATTTGGACTTGATGCCATCTCATATTGATTTGGTTGGTGCCGATTTGGAATTGGTTAATCGTGAAAATCGCGAATATGCTATGGAAGCGGTTATCAAGAAAGTGCGCGACGATTATGATTATATTATCATTGATTGTTTGCCATCTTTAGGCTTGACGACTTTGAATGCCTTGACTGCTGCTGATAGTGTGATTGTTCCTGTTCAGTGTGAGATTTTTGCATTGGAAGGTTTGAGTAAATTACAAAATACAATTGATTTGGTAAAAAATCAGTTGAATCCAAAGTTGGAAATCGAAGGTATTTTGCTTTCAATGTATGACCGTCGCTTGCGTTTGGCAAATGTAGTAGTCAACGAAGTAAGAGGTTTTTACAAAGAAACAGTTTACGATACTATCATTCATAGAAATTCAAAAATTGGTGAAGCTCCAAATATGCACATGCCTGTTGTATTGTATGATGCATCAAGTAAAGGCGCAAATAACTTCTTGAATTTAGCGAATGAATTTTTGACAAGAAATAATGACTTGGGCGCAAAAAAGTAAAAAATAAGGTCGCTCCACATCGTGTCAGAATTAAACAGGGATTAAGATATTTTCTTAATCCCTGTTTTTATTTTGGGGCTATGCAATTTTTGATAATTTTGCGTCGTTTTAACGAGCAGTCTAAAAGTAAGAGCTTGTCTAAAAATTTATCAAACTGAAAATCAGCAGTTTACGGTTCTCGCTAAAAGTTTTCATGCGCCTTTATATTCATAAAAAAGTACGAAAAGTTGACGCGAGGTTCGTAAAATGTTGGTTTTCAGGAAGATAAAATTTAGACAAGCTCTAAAAACGATTTAACAAAATCATACATGAAGTATCTATTTTTCGCCATAACATTCCTTTTTAGCAGTAACTTATTACAAGCCCAAGCCGACCAGACCTTCCCAAAAGAAGACCTAGAAGTTTTACAACAATACGAAGACACACTGGGCTTAATGGCACACTTAATTGTCAATGACAGTTTGGAAGAAAATAGATTTGCGGCGACGAAAAAGATGATAAAGACTTTGGTTTCTGCTCTCAAAGTGAAAAATAGCTACCACTACCCTTTTGAGCAAGTAAAAACTGTTTCGATTCAGTATCCTGCGGACAGTACTTTCCGTATTTTTACATGGCAATTATATGTCAATAAGGATGAATATCGCTACTACGGAGCCATTCAAATGAATAATGAAGACTTAAAATTGTTCCCACTTATCGACCGTTCGAACGACATGCGAGATATTGAATATCAGGAGCTTACGCACGACAACTGGTATGGAGCTTTGTATTACAATATGAAAGAATTTGATACACCACAAGGGAAAAAGTATCTACTTTTCGGTTATGATGCATACAATTTTTATGAGCGTAGGAAGTTGATTGATGTGTTGAGTTTTGATACTGGGAAACCTGTCTTTGGCGCACCCGTTATTGCAAAACCAAATCAAATGGGCGCAATGGAACGTCAAAATCGTTTTGCCTTAACCTATTCCGCAGAAGCATCTATCGGGTGTAATTTTGATGAAGATGAAAATAAAATTGTGTATAATCATCTAACAAAAGGAGCAAGTCCATACCAAGGAAAACCGACTATGGTACCAAGTGGTAGTTATGACGGCTTTGTCTTAAAAGACGGAATGTGGGTCTATGAAGAGGAGTTATTTCATTTTATTACACCTGTGGGGGAATATCCGCGTCCTGAACCTGTATTGGATGCGAAGCCTGGGGGAAAGAGGAAGAATATTTTTGGGCAGTAGAAAGTCTGAAAAGAGTTGAAAATTTTGTAGCTTTAAAACCCTTCCAACTTTTACAAGCTTTCCCCCTCCATCATCGGCTCCAACTTCAAGCGCAATTCCCGTCTCAAATATCCATAACAAAACAAAGTAGAAGCTGTATCCGCAATTGGAAAAGACATCCAAACACCATTCAAACCAAAATAAAGCGGCAAAATTAAAATCAGAGGAATTAAAAAGAAACCTTGTTTGGTCAAGGTCAAAAGTAATGCGGGTAGTGCCTTCCCTATCGCTTGAAAATAAGCAGAGCTAATCAATTGCACCTGTATAGTAGGCAATCCTAAAAAGACGATAAGATATGCCGCTGGCGTCTTTGTCAAAAGCTCCACATCTGTTGTAAAAATACCAATAATCGGTTCTCTAAAAATCATGATGAGCGCAAACATTCCAAAAGCAATTAACGACCCCGCTTTAATCCCCAAAGCAATGGTATCCTTAACTCTTTCGTACTTTTTTGCCCCATAATTAAAGCCTGCAATTGGCAAAAAGCCTTGCGTTACGCCCAATACTGGAAAATTAGCAAACATCCCTACTCTATTGATAATACCAAACATTGCAACAGCAGACTCACCACCATAATTTCCTAGTGTATTATTCAAAACCAACATCAAGAGAGCAATCGTTCCTTGTCGCGCAAAAGTGACAAATCCAATCTCGAATATCTCTTTAACCAATTGTAATTTAAGAATAAAATTGCGCAAATGCACCTCTAAATCGGAACGCCCCGATAAAAAATACCACAAAGCAAAAGAGGCACTACAAAAATAAGAAACCGTCGTTGCCCAAGCAGCCCCCGCCATTCCCATTTCATAATAGACCATAAAAATTGGGTCTAATATCAAATTCATCACCGCAGGTACCATCATGACGACCATAGCAGTCTTCGCGTCACCTTCACTTCGGATGACATTATTACTCATCATCCCAAAAGCCAAACAAGGAATTGAAGGCAGTAAAATATTAAAAAACTCCTTTGCTGGCGGTAAAATATCTCCTTTAGCCCCAAAAGCCATTAATATTTCCTCATCAAAATAAAGTCCTCCGATAACCATCAAAACAGACAGCAAAACCGTAAGAGAAATCATATTCCCAAAGGTATTCTGCGCATGTTCTTCTCGGTTTGCGCCCAGTGCTCTCGAGATAACTGACGAACCACCAATACCAATCGCCATTCCAATAGAAGAAATTGTAAAGATAATCGGCATCACTACCGTCACCGCCGCAATACCAGCTGTTCCCACATATCGCCCAATAAAAATCGTATCGACAATCATGTAAATCGACATGACAAGGATTCCGATAGAAGCAGGAACACCCATTTTGACCAAAAGAGGACCGATGTCTTTTGTGCCAAGTTCTTCAGAATTTCTATTGGGTTTGCTCATTGAGTTGGTTATTAATTATTGGTTATTGTGTTATTAGTCGTTGTGCAAGTCTTCTCGAAATATCTCATTTAGATTTTCGCCAAATCCTGAGAGGCTTTTCTTCCAACTAACAACCACCAACTTCCAACTTGATTACTATCTTTGCGCTTTCAAAACGAGTGCGAAAGTAAAAGGTTTTATATGAAAAAGGACTATCCAATAAGATTTTGTGATGCTTTGATTGTAGAAACAAGCCGTCGTCTATTTGAGGAAGGCATTCCACGCATTAAAAAGTGTTTGAATTTACTGACCGAAGAAGAGATTTGGTACAGACCAAATGAGAACAGTAATTCTGTCGGAAATATCATTCTACATTTATGCGGTAATGTACGTCAATGGTTGGGCGCAGGATTGGGAAAACTACCTAAAGTGCGTAAACGCGATGAGGAATTCTCAACTAAGGGCGGTTTCAATAAAAAGGAAATTCTGGAAAAGTTAGAGAAACTACAAGAAATGTCAGAAGATATTCTTTCTAAAGTGACGTATGAAGATTTGTTAGCGGTGCATGAGGTGCAGGTTTATCAGGAGACGGGTTTATCTATTTTAATGCACGTGACGGAGCATTTTAGTTATCATGTAGGGCAGATTACTTATTTTGTGAAGGCGAA
>CAZQTE010000386.1:0-1318 GCA_964595615.1 uncultured Saprospiraceae bacterium | reverse complement strand
CTTTCTCTTTTAGCTTTTGGTATCATTTGGTATCGACAAGCAGCTTTTGATATGTTGCATCTCATCCCGTACTGGCTACGCATGTGGAAGGTAAAAATGCATCTCGTCTCAGAAAAGTATTCATTTGGGAAGCATAAGCGGCAATATGTACTGTATTGTCCTGCGAATAAAGCTACACAGGAACGAAACTCTGTTATCTTATATTTTCATGGTGGCGGTTGGCAGTTTAGTAGTCCTGATGCTTTTTTGCCTGCGGCACAAGTGATGTCAGATTGGGGTTTTCCTGTGATTATGGCTTCGCATCGACGGTTGCCATTTCATCAGTATAAAAGTATGCGTGAGGATATTTCTTTGGCATTAGAAAAAACCTGGGAGATAATGAAAGAGAAGGGATTAGAGGATAAAAATATTATAATCGGAGGGATGTCTTCTGGTGGAAATTTGGCTGCTTTGCTTTATTTTGATAAAAAGCACCTAGCAAATATTAATGTTCCACGAGAAAAATTAGCAGCGATATTCTTGCAGGCGGCGCCATTAGATTTGTTGCAAATGAAATGGTCTCCAACTATTCAAATTTTTGGTGGGCGAAAATCTTCTCCGACTTTTTCAGCAGCAAGTCCCATTACGCATTTGCAAGCAACAGATAGTCGTCCGATTTATCTCATTCATGGTGATAAAGACGGGGTTGTGCAATATGAATGTACACTTTCTTTTTTGGAGAAAACTAAGAGTCTGCGTTGTCCAAATGTTCGTTTTGAGACAGTAAAAGGTGGCGGACACATGGCTTCCTCAGATTGGGCGGCGGTAGATAATGAGGTGCGGAAGAAGTTGAAAGATTGGTTATCGCAGTTCGATTAAAAAATGGAATTCAACAATTTATTCAAACACTTTTTTCCCTTTCGACTAAAAGCGAAACCACCCAAATCAGGCGTTGATTTCATCCAACCACACTCCAAACATACTGTGATATGCGCCACAGGTCTTTCATCATTATAAAATACAAAGGCATGACGTGGATTAAAACAACTGGCTGGAGTACCTCCAAATGCTTTTTCGTCTTGCACAAACTCTAATAATTCCATAGTTTGCTCAGCATTTAATTCCTTTTGCACGCCTGTTGCCAGCTTGGATAATTTACCATTTTCAAAAATAGCATCCTCTCCTTCCCCATTCATTTGATAGGCAACAATATTAGAAAATTCTTCGACTGGAAATTTATTAAGTTTGACACCAGGGGCTGTCTCCGCACAAGCCGTCAGTAGCAGAATGCTACATAGCGTTGGAAAAAATTGTTTCATAGTGATAAAGTGTGGTTAAG
>CAZQTE010000385.1:0-5736 GCA_964595615.1 uncultured Saprospiraceae bacterium | reverse complement strand
ATCAATTGACCAATCGTTCTTCATAATCTGAGCTATTTAGGCGCAAAGCTAATACCTTTCTCTAAAATAAAAAACTACCAATAAGACTTGGTCGGAACGCGAGAAAAATCGGAAAATCTGCATTTTCCCGCGTTTATTTCTGTGTCTACCAAGCTATACCCATTTTTTACCCTGAAAATATTTTTAAACATTGTAAATAAAAACTTTTAATGCTCTGATAATCAGTGTTTTAATTACTTGCCACAACAAGTTCACAGCGTAAAAGTCACCTCTTTTGGATTCGAATACTCAACTAATGCCCTCTATCTTTGAGAAGAGTTAGGATAACTCTCGTATTTTGAAATTATATTTTGTTTAAATGGGTTTTTTATCGCAAAAATTAGTCAAAAAGGCTGCCATTTAAATTTATTAACCAAATAAAGATAGCTTTTAGATGAGTAACCAAGTTTTTATTTTTGACACTACTCTACGCGATGGCGAACAAGTACCAGGCTGTAAATTAAATACAAATCAGAAATTAGAAATAGCAGAACAATTGGAATTGATGGGTGTAGATGTTATCGAAGCAGGTTTCCCTGTTTCCTCCCCAGGTGATTTTCAATCTGTACAAGAAATAGGAAAATTAATTAAAAATGCTTCCGTTTGTGCGCTTTCTCGTGCAGTAGAAGCAGATATAAATGCAGCTGGAAATGCCTTGAAATACGCGGTGCGTCCGCGTATTCATACAGGTATAGGAACTTCTAATAGCCATATTCAACATAAGCTTCGTTCGACTCAAGAAAAAATCTTGGAAAAAGCCGTCTGGTGTGTAAAACACGCAAAGACTTTTGTTGAAGATGTGGAGTTTTATGCAGAAGATGCAGGTCGTACGGATAATGAATATTTGGCAAGAGTCATCGAAGCTGTTATCGCAGCTGGCGCAACAGTCGTTAATATTCCAGATACGACAGGTTACTGTCTACCCAATGAATACGGTGAAAAAATCGCCTACCTCATGGCAAATGTAAAAGGCATTCACAAAGCAACTATCAGTACGCACTGTCACAATGATTTAGGTTTAGCAACAGCAAACTCTATCGCAGGTATTCAAAACGGTGCGCGCCAAATTGAATGTACGATTAATGGCATCGGCGAACGTGCAGGAAATACTTCATTAGAGGAAGTCGTGATGATTATGCGTCAGCACCCTTATCTCAACTTGACGAATAAGATAAATACGAAAATGCTCAACCCAATGAGTCGTCTTGTAAGTGATAAAATGGGTGTGCCTGTACAGCCAAACAAAGCTATCGTTGGCGCAAATGCCTTTGCACACAGCAGCGGTATTCATCAAGACGGTGTTATCAAACGCCGAGATACTTACGAAATCATCAACCCATTAGAAGTAGGAGTTGATAAATCAAGTATCATTTTGACAGCACGCAGCGGTCGTGCAGCATTAGCTTACCGCGCAAAAGAGATTGGTTTCAACATTACAAAAGACGAATTGGATGTAATCTACAAGGAGTTTTTAATCGTGGCAGATAAGAAGAAAGAGGTGGAGGATAGTGACTTGCAAACTTTGTGTGAGAAGTTTGTGGTTTCAGTAGCGGCGTAGAATAGTTGTCGGTTGACAGTTGTTAGTTGACAGGCAAATATGACTTTGAAGCGAAACTTATAATTGGGCTTCATTCGGACTATTTCGGATGAAGCCTGAATTGTGTATTAAAAGGAATGTCATACTTTTACAAATAAAATTCCAAAGAATTTTATTTGTCATTTCGACGAAGGAGAAATCTGGGTGAAAAAGAAACAATGAAAAAAGTATGCGTGATATTTAGTCTAATTTTCCTTCTCATATCATGTGGTGAGGAGAAGATAAACCATAATACGGATTGGGAAAATTTTCCTTCAATGGATTTTGAGAAATCAATGAGGACTTTCGAAGAATCGGATAAACCAGTTTTAGTTCTTTTTAATGCAATTGGATGTTTAAATTGTAGAAGATTTGAAAGGGTATTAAAAAGGGAAGTTGGATTAGAAAAAATAAAATCTAAATACAATCTTATCAATCTTTATCTTGATGATAAGACAAAATTATCTGAGTCTGAATGTTTTGAACATAGAGGAAGGACAATAAAAAGAAGAGGACAAGTTAATGTGATAATTCAAACCGAAAAGCTACAAACAGGTTCTCAACCCTATTTGGCCGTTATGAATAAAGAAGGCGAAATAATAAAACAAAAGTCTGGCTTCAAATACAACATAAAAGAATTTTTAGAAATAGAAGATTAGAGATTTAAACAAATGAAAAAAACACTCTTCGATAAAATATGGAACGCCCACGTCGTCAAACAAATCGACGGCGGCACAGACGTTCTCTACATAGACCGCCACTTCATTCATGAAGTGACGAGTCCACAAGCATTCAATGGCTTGACAAAACGCGACATCCCCGTTTTTCGTAAAGAAAAAACGGTAGCAACTGCCGACCACAATGTACCAACCAAAGACCAGCACTTGCCAATTGCAGACCCATTAGGACGCATTCAAGTGGATACTTTGACTAAAAATTGTGCAGACTTTGGTTTAGAATTATACGGTTTAGGACACAAATATCAAGGCATCGTCCACGTCATCGGACCAGAATTAGGCGTGACACAACCCGGACGTACTTTCGTCTGCGGAGACAGCCACACCTCTACACATGGCGCATTTGGTGCGATTGCATTTGGTATCGGAACATCTCAGGTCGAGCAAGTTTTAGCCACTCAATGTGTCTTGCAGCGCAAACCCAAGACAATGCGTATCACGATTGACGGAGAATTAGGACGTGGAGTTGGCGCAAAAGATATTATCCTTTACATCATCGCTCAATTGACAGCAGCAGGCGGTACAGGATATTTTGTAGAATATGCAGGTTCTGCCATTCGTAGTTTGTCTATGGAAGGTCGCATGACTATCTGCAATATGAGTATCGAAATGGGTGCACGAGGCGGCTTAATCGCTCCCGACCAGACAACTTTCGATTATATCAAAGGCAGAAAATTCGCTCCACAAGGCGCAGATTTTGACAAAGCAGTAGAATATTGGAAAACCCTACCGACGGATGAAGGCGCGACATTTGACAAAGAATATCGCTACGACGCAGCCGACATCGAACCGATGTTGACCTATGGCACAAACCCAGGTATGGGAATTAAAATTTCTCAACGCGTCCCGATGCCTGCGGATAAGAACAACACAGCTTCTTTTGATAAATCTCTCGCCTACATGGGATTTGAAAAAGGCGAAAGTTTGATAGGTAAAAAAGTGAATTACGTTTTCATTGGTAGTTGTACAAATTCTCGAATTGAAGATTTACGTGAAGTTGCCAACTTTGTCAAAGGAAAACAGAAAGCGGACAATGTAAACGTCATGGTCGTCCCAGGTTCGCAACAAGTACGTTTGCAAGCACAAGAGGAAGGTTTGGATAAGATTTTCTTGGATGCTGGATTTGAATTTAGAGAACCTGGATGTTCTGCTTGTTTGGGAATGAATGCAGATAAAGTGCCGAAGGGCGAATACTGTGTTTCTACTTCTAATCGTAATTTTGAAGGACGACAAGGACCTGGTGCAAGAACGATTTTGGCAGGGCCATTAATGGCAGCAGCGACAGCATTGACAGGAGAAATCACAGATGTCAGAGAACTTCTTTAAATGTACCGGCTGCTTTAGCTGCCTCGGTCAAAAGTAAATATAGACCCAAAACAGCTAAGCCACCAGTACAAAGAAAATCTATTTTCTAATTTTAAAAAGACCTTGGCAGCTCCGATAACTATCGGAGCAGCCGGTACAGAGATATGCAAGCATTTAAAAAAATAAGCACCACCGCTATTCCTCTCCCAATTGAGGATGTTGATACAGACCAAATCATCCCAGCACGCTTTTTAAAAGCGACAACACGCGACGGATTTGGCGATAATTTATTCAGAGATTGGCGTTATAATTCAGATGATAGCCCAAAGGCTGATTTCGTGATGAATAATCCAATTTACACGGGCGAAATCTTAGTTGCAGGCAAAAATTTTGGCTGCGGAAGTAGTCGTGAACACGCCGCTTGGGCATTGACAGATGCAGGATTTCGCGTAGTTGTCAGTAGTTTTTTCGCAGATATTTTTCGCGGAAATTCTTTAAATAATGGACTTTTACCCGTTCAAGTTTCAGATGAATTTTTGCATGAAATATTTAATGCGATAGAAAAGAACCCGTCTGCTACTTTTACCGTAAATTTGGAAGAACAAAGTTTCACTATTGACGCAACAGGTGCCAGTTTCAATTTCGAAATCGATACTTACAAGAAAATGTGCATGATGAATGGTTATGATGATATTGACTATTTATTGAGCGTAAAGGAAGAAATTGAGACTTTTGAGAAGGAGCAAGTAGGAGTATTTTAAAAAGAAAAGAGTTTTTTAGAAAGTTGTCAGACACTAATTTTAGTTTTATATATCAGTAATGCTTGAATTTTCGTTTCTACTGTTAATTTAAGTGTCAGACAACACGAGTCCACAAAATAAACAAAAGAGAAGTTGAAAGTACCAGTTGCATCAAGCGAAACGCACCGACAACTGACAACGGTCAACCGACAACTAAGAAAAAAGAGATGAAAAAGAATTTATGCGTAATCCCAGGTGACGGCATCGGACCAGAAGTTATCGAGCAAGGATTAAAAGTATTAGATGCCGTAGCGGAACGTTTTAATCATACATTTGATTATTGTCACGCAGATATGGGGGCAGTAGCGATTGATAAATTTGGAACGCCATTACCTGAGGCGACAATTGAAGCTTGTATTAAAGCTGATGCAATTTACTTTGGCGCAATTGGTCACCCGAAATACGACAATGACCCGAACGCAAAAGTACGTCCAGAACAGGGACTTTTGGCATTGCGTAAATCATTGGGATTGTACGGAAATATCCGTCCAGTAACGGCTTATTCTTCCATGTTAAAGCATTCACCTCTGCGTGAAGAAAATATTGACGGTGTTGATTTTGTGATTTATCGTGAATTGACGGGAGGTATCTATTTTGGCGAAAAAGGAAAGAGTGAAGACGGTCAATCTGCTTTCGATACTTGTTCTTACAGCGTTGGAGAAATTGAGCGCATTGCAGAATTGGCATTCAAAGCAGCTCAAAATCGTCGGAAGCATCTGACGCTTATCGATAAAGCGAATGTCTTAGAAACAAGTCGTTTGTGGCGCGAGACAGTACGCCGTATGTCGGCGGATTATCCAGATGTAAAAGTTGATTTTATGTTTGTGGATAATGCTGCGATGCAAATGATTTTGTATCCAAAGCAATTTGATGTCATAGTGACTTCAAATATGTTTGGCGATATTATTTCTGACGAAGCGAGTGTAATCGCGGGGTCTATGGGACTTTTACCTTCGGCTTCTGTTGGAGAGAAGACTTCTCTTTTTGAACCGATACACGGTAGCTATCCACAGGCAGCAGGTATGGATACGGCTAATCCTATTGCGACAATTTTATCTGGTGCGATGTTACTGGAAAGTTTAGATATGCACGAAGAGGCGAATGTGATTCGCGCAGCCGTTGCTAAGACTTTGGATGAAGGTATTGGTACGCCAGATTTGCATCCTAAGATTGAATATACTTGTTCGCAAATGGGTGATTTGTTGGCTTCGATTGTAGCAGAGGCGGATTTAGATGTGCAGAGTGATAAATTGGAAGATAGCGTTTCGACGATTATTTA
>CAZQTE010000384.1:0-5758 GCA_964595615.1 uncultured Saprospiraceae bacterium | reverse complement strand
ATTTTATTGAAACATCTAATAATGTTTCATTAGCTTCCTCAATGACAACACCTTCTATCTTCAAGTCCGCATAACCAACATACTTAAAAACAATATCGTAAACGCCAGTATCAATAGGCGAAATAATATAATTTCCGTCAAAATCAGTCTGCTCACCAGTAATAAGTTTTTCATTTTCATAAATGACGATATTCCCAAAAAGTATCGGTTCTCCCGTATCTGCATCTGTGACTTTCCCAGAAAGAGAAGCCTGTCCAAATCCACTAACTGAAATAAACAAGCACCCAACCAAAAAGCAAAAAGACATCCTTTGCTTCCAATAATCACATTGGAAAGTCGGAAACAAAGGAGTCATATTATCACCAATAATTTTCATAGCTGAATATTTACAAATAGAGTTTCATTTTAGGTATTAGAGTTTTAATACCGTGTAACAAAAGTTTCATTAAATTTTCGCGTTTTTCTTTTCGCGGATAACTGCGTTAAAAAAATGAACCATAGCTACGGCTATGCTTAATTTTTTCGCCTTGTTCTCCACAAAAATAAAGTGCGAAAAAAGTTTAACAAACTTCTGTTACACAGTATTTAAAAACATTGAACAGGAGTTTATAGAGTTTTAAGATTTAAAGACTTCGATGTTATCTATCATGCTTTGAGAAAAAATTCCCAAAGACAGCCTCAAATCACAATAGCTGTCTCTGGAAAAAGTAGAGTTTTTAAAAAGTTTTAAGTGCGGTTTACTTTATATGAAACCAAATAGTCAGTTTTCATTTCCTGCTTTATGTCAACAAATGTAAAGGCTGAACTAATGTTCTGCTAACCAAAAAATGATAAAAGTCAGGTTTCTGAATGAGTTATCCACAAAACTATTTTCAGATAGTGTATAAATTACGCTTTGTGTAACCCTTCATTCTGTTTACTTTTGCGCGAGATTTGAGGGAAATCATGTTTTTCTTAAAATCAGGATTGAAGTAATATCTCCCTTGCTCTAAAAAAGCAATCGGGCTGACAAAATATCGGTAGGAATACCAAAAAAGAACTAATAAATTCTCTACACATGGCACAAAAGCAAATTAAATCAGCGCTCATATCTGTTTATCATAAAGATGGATTGGATGACATCGTTAAAGAATTGCATCGTTTGAATGTAACTATTTATTCTACAGGTGGAACTCAGAAATTTATTGAAGGTCTTGGCATTCCTGTCGAGCGTGTGGAAGATTTGACTTCTTATCCTTCGATTTTGGATGGTCGTGTGAAGACTTTGCACCCGAAAGTATTTGGAGGCATCTTGGCGCGTAGAGAGGAGGCGCACTTGAAGCAATTGGGCGAATATGATATTCCCGAATTAGATTTGGTTATTGTTGATTTGTATCCTTTTGAGGAAACAGTTGCAAGCACAAATGATGAGTCAACGATTATTGAGAAGATTGATATTGGAGGGATTTCTCTCATTCGAGCAGCAGCTAAAAACTATAAAGATGTAGTGTGTGTATCGTCAAAGGGCGATTACCCGATGTTGTTAAATTTGTTGCAAGAGAAAAATGGTGCGACGGATGTGGCAGATCGTAAAGAATTGGCGCGTCGTTCATTTAAAGTGTCAAGTCACTACGATACGGCGATTTTCAATTACTTCAACGAAGATTCAGACGATGTTTCTTTCAAGAAAAGCATTGAGCAAACGCAAACATTACGCTACGGTGAAAATCCACACCAAAAAGGATATTTCCACGGTGATTTAGATGCGATGTTTGAGACGCTAAGTGGAAAAGCATTGTCTTATAATAACTTGGTAGATGTAGATGCGGCAGTTGGTATCATGAATGAGTTGAAAGACGGCGACCCAGCATTTGCTGTTATGAAACACACAAATACTTGTGGTATTGCCGTACGTCCTACTATCTTGGAGGCATGGAAAGCAGCATTAGCAGGGGATAATATTTCTGCATTTGGTGGTATTTTGATTGCGAATACAGAGATTGATTTGGCGACAGCACAAGAAATTGACAAAATTTTCTACGAAGTATTAATCGCGCCTTCTTTCGCTCCAGATGCGCAAGAATTTTTGATGAAAAAGAAAAAACGTATTCTTTTACGCATCAAAGATTGGCATGTTAATACTCGTCTTTTCAAATCATTGTTGAATGGTGTTATCGAGCAAGACGCGGATTTGGCAACGGAGTCTGAGCCAGATTTCAAATTAGTAACAAGCAAAAAGCCAACTGCACAAGAGATGTCAGATTTAGCTTTTGCAGTGAAAGTTTGTAAGCACTTAAAGTCTAATACAATCGTATTGGCTAAAAATAATCAGCTATTAGGCATGGGCTGTGGTCAGACTAGTCGTGTTGATGCCTGTAACTACGCTATCGAAAAAGCCCGTAAATTTGGCTTTGAATTGGACGGTGCAGTTATGGCGTCTGATGCATTTTTCCCATTCCCAGATTGTGTGGAGTTGGCAGATGTAGCGGGTATCACGGCAGTTGTACAGCCAGGCGGTTCTATCAATGACCAAAAGTCAATTGATTACTGTGAAGAGCACAATGTGGCTATGGTGACGACAGGAGTGCGTCATTTTAAACACTAAATTTTACGGTGAACGGTCGCTGCGCTTTGTTTACCCGTATGGGACGGTAGACGGCGGACGGTCACATTATGATAAATTCTTTATGGAAGTAGAGAAGCTGAACTCTGATTAAGTCAAAGTTCAGCTTCTTTTTTATTCATGGCTCAATTCACGCCCGTCCACCGTCCCATACGGGTAAACAAAGCGAAGCGCCCGTCTACCGTCCACCGTCAATTTAATAAGACCAAAAATCCTGCTCCACATTAAATACTTCCTGTTTAATTTTATTTGCTTCCATAAGTCTATCTACACCAGAATACATTTCTTCTAATCGGCGGTTCAATACATCAGATTGCTTGTAAATCGTACTAGCAAACTGTCTTCTTTCCAATAAATCTTCCCAAGTCGTACGTGCAGCTTGATTGCCATCTGTAAAGGCAAGTTCTTTTGCTAAGACATTTCGGGTAGAAGGGTAGTGCACCCAAAACATCGGTTTCTCGTATTTGAAATTTCCGAAATCATCAAATACTTCTTGTAGTGGCGCGATACCCAAAATACGTACTTTCATTACTGATGCTTGACTATCAAAATACCAGACTTCTTTGACGCGGTAGCGTTTAATGTCTTCGGGGTTTATTTCGTTTTCTACGACCCTTAATTCCATAGTTTCTGCCTCTGTCCATATTTCGACTGTATCTCTGGTAGACAATTTTGAATTTAAAGCTTCTTCATTCATCGGATAAGAAAAATCATCCGTTTCTGTATCGTATAGCGTAATTTTTCCTGCCTGCGCCGCATCCACTAATACAGTAAAAAAAGGTCGTTCAGGATTAGCAAAGGGCAAATTCATTTTCTCTCGTACATCAATGACGCGCCAGATGCGATTTTCCCAAAAGATGTCTCTTTCTTGAACAGGTGCATAAGCGAGAGGGAGTTTTTCTTGGACAATATCACGTTTTGTAATGTCATCGAGAGGAGATTGTTGTGCTTTTGCGGAGAAAGTGTATAGGATGATTGTTGTTAAGATTATTAGCTTTTTCATAGATTATTAATTTTGAATGAAGAATTTTGAATTTTGAATTTTGAATGAGCGTGCGGTACCACCAACTACCAACTACCAACTACCAACTTAGCGAAGCGTAAAAATCAACCCATTCATAGTCCGGCCAGCCACATCGCCAGGACAGCGCACCTTAATTTTATCAAAGTAAAATTTGTCCTTGCGTTTAGCATTGTCAACTAAGCGTTTTGTACCACTTTTATAAGTACCACCACTATTCAATTCTGAAACCGCATCGCCATTTCTGACGCGAGTTATCTCAAAACCATCCACCTTACATTTTGCTTGAAAGTCAAAATTCTCTAAAATGGGAACGATACCTTTATGTACTTTAAATTCAGCGAGATTCATTTGTCCGCCTAGTTTTCCACCTAAGGTGATGACCGGATTAGGGATTTTTTTGACTTTATATTCAAATGTAGTAGGTTTGAGTCCGCCGCCAGAGACTGTGATTGTTGCTTTACCAGGACGTGTAGGTTTGGCGATATAATGCCCATTACTTTCTTTGCGTAAATCGACACCTTGCGCATTGACCCGTACCTGACCACTCGGCACACCTGCTGCCGAAACTGAAATTGGATTGTCTACACCGACGTACATTACCTGCATTTTATCCGCTGAGACAGTTACCGAACGCTCTCCGACTTCATACTCAAAAGTCTTTTCAAAAGTCTTCACCTCTCCCGTCACGGGATTGGTCATTTTGACCAAAGCACGGTGTTTTTTATCGCCAAGGGAAGAAGGTGTTGCCTTGAAAATTGCTTTTCCACCTTCGACGGGAATTCTTCGACCGTCTACCGTAATCTCAATGTTGTCAGCAGTACTACTATAAGCACTCAAAAAGATTTCACTACGAAAAGGCTCGCCACGAATAACGTAACTTTTCTCTGCTGCCACGACTGTTGCATATTGGTCGGTGACAAAAACATCGCCATTCATTTGGTCTAAGAAATGATTGAGAATTGCCGTTTCGGACATACGCACATCATTCTGCAATTTTGTTAAAATGGGCAAAACTGCCGCCATTGGCATTCGCTGAAAATTAAATTCCGCCCAAGTATTTTTCTCTGAGTCGGCAGGGATAGGATTTACTTTTAAAGGAATAGATGATGCGAAAGTAGCGCGCGCCATTTCATCTTCTACCTGCGCCAATAGTTTTTCGCGGATAGCGTTGACGGATTGTTCTAGCTCATCACCACGTCCTTCTGTGACCAATAAACGCGTTGGAGTATCGTTATCTTTGGCGTGGATAGGTTTATTGTTTTCGTCCAATCCGCCAGACTCTGCTATCAATAATTCTTTCAAAGTGCCGACTTCGCGATAAAACTCGTCCGCAATCGCTTGTACTTCCTTGGCTTTATCTTTAAAAGGCGCGTATTGGCTGTAAGCTTCTGCTTGTTTATCAATAGCGGCGCTGAGAGAAAGATTAGAGCGATTAACGAGCATGGAGCTTTCCGTCAGTCCTTCATCCATACGGAAAAATGCTTGCATGACTTCTGCCGAAACATTGAGGGCGAGCATAGCTGTGAGGACGAGGTACATTAGATTGACCATGAGTTGCCGAGGTTCTTTTGGTATTGACATCTTTTTTGACGGTTGACGGTAGACGGCCGCTTCGCTTAACGGTTGACGGCTTTGACCTGGTGAATATTTTGGATTTTCTTTTTTCTGAAAACGCTCGTCGCACACTACCGCAGCCTTGCACATAGTGCACGAGCGAGCAGGGAATTGCTAAGGCAATTCCGGAAATTATTCAGACATGTAAATTGAAAAAATGACTTAGAAAACAGTGTAAGATTTTATACGATAGACTGTATTTTTTTGAAGAAAATAGAAGGTCATTCCGTTGACTCTTGATTTGAGCGTACGGTCATTATAGACATAGGAATTCTATTGAAGTTCTTGTCTTCTTCTGTTTTTTAACATTCTTTGATAAATCCCGTGACAGGAAAAAAATAAAAAGCTAAAATCAAATAATTACTTAGTTTTTTATTTTTTTCATGTTCACTTTTATGGGATTTTCAAAGAATCAATTTAAAATTTTTTCGATAAATCGTTCTTCAGATAGGCTGCGTAGAGGGTTTGTTTTTTGATAAAACAATGTACGATTTGAAGAACAACACTCTTATAATGCG
>CAZQTE010000383.1:0-5772 GCA_964595615.1 uncultured Saprospiraceae bacterium | reverse complement strand
CTGGGAATGATTTGGACAAAAACAGTAACAAAATTTAGAACCAATCAACCCTGCCTTCAGGGGTTGGGGGCTTTTAAAACGAATATAAATTTCGTCAAAAGTCCAATACTTGCTGTGAATAGTTTATTAGACTTGTTACCCAGATAAAAACAGTCATCTGAAAATATCTTTTTCCGCTATTTCCCTCCAAAGAATCATTCAATAGAGGGACTATTCAAAGATTCTTTGAAGATTAGACTTTGGACGAAAGATTTTAGATATTAGATTACTGAACAGTAATATTAATGTAATGCGTATTTCGTTGATTATCAATGTTTTTAAAAGTCGAAAAATTGATTTTTCGCTTGAATAGACTAACATCTAAAGTCTAATATCTTTTGTCCAAAGTCCAATTCATTATTATTTTGATTTAGGTTTTCCAAGGAAAAACATATTTGTCGTTTGTTGGTATTCCTCATATTCAGGTCGTTTCCTGACAGAATAAAACTCAGAAGGTACTGCACCAGTGTAGTAGACTAAAGTCACGTACATGATACGAGAAACGAATAGCAAGGCAGCTGCAAGTCCTATCCAAACAACTAAATTTTCAATGGAATAATAATACATTAAGGAAGACAAAGATGATATTAGGAGCGCATTCCAAACCATCCATTCTGCAAAATAATTAGGATGTCGAGAATATTTCCATAATCCGACATTGCAACATTTGCCTCTATTATTTTCTAGTTTGGCTTGCTTTAAAAAGGTGTTTTTTTGAGTGTCTGCCAGATGTTCCATGACAAAAGCGACCAGCCAAAGTAAATATCCAAAAATCTCTAATGCAGACAAAGATTCCTGTGGATTAAACGCTTGTAATAAAGCTGGCATTGCCAAAATCGTAACATTTGCGAAGCACTGCACCATGATTTCATATTGAAGAGATAAGGTGTCATTTGTATAGCCGCCTTTTTTCCAGCGTCTTCTTTGGAATTGGTAGCGTTTTAACTCTTTATTGAGATGCCCTTTTGTAAAGAGGAATACTGCCATTAAACCCATTCTCAAACCCGCAAATAAATACATTCCACCAACAATATAGCGCCTCAACCAGTAGCCATCCCCTAGGGCTAAAACTAAAACTCCTATCAAAACAAGTCCCCAAGGCCAGCCAATATCCACATATGACATGCGCTTAGTAAAGTAAGCAGGAATGCAAACGACAAGTAAGAAAAGTAAAATTTGCAAAGCCGCATTAATGGAAACAAAATGCTTAAATGTAACACTGAAATATAGAATAATAAAACCGAGTAGGTAGGGGAGATAGCCGACTGCACGACGCATTAATCTTTGGTATAGACTTGTATTCATTGTTTTTTCGTTTGGGCGAAAGTAGGAAAAAAATGGGTCATGCTGCAACAGCACGACCCATTTTTTTTACTAAGTATGTTTCTTACTTAGCTTCAATCACCGTCGTAGCTTTCTCCAAAATTCGAAAAGCAGTTTCTGCCATGACATTACATTTTTCATCTAATGTTGGATTAACCTCAGTTATTTCAAAGCAGCAAATTTTCTCATTTTTCAAGAGTTTTAACAGAATCTGAGTAGTTTCCCACTCTGTAAAACCAACGGGAACAGGCGTTCCCGTTCCATGTGAAACGTAAGTACAATCCATGCTATCTACATCAAAAGAAATATAAATCATATCACAATCACTCAAATAATCATTAATTTCACTGATAATTGTATCGATTCCTTTCAGACGTGCTTCTGTAACTGTAACATTTTTAATGTTATGTTTTTCTATGAGATAATCCTCAGGTTCTTCTGTATCACGGACGCCAATAAAAACAATGTCTGAATGCTGAATATTAGGAGCGACGCCTGAAGTATTTTTTAATTGTTCCCACTGTTTTTTAGTTTCTTTGGGGACTTTATTGATTTGTCTATCCAGATTATCTTCACCCAAAGAAATAGCCAGAGGCATTCCATGAACATTTCCCGAAGGAGATGTGTAAGGAGAGTGTAAGTCTGCGTGTGCATCAAGCCAGATGACGCCTAAACGCTTTTTTGGATGAGCACTTTTGATACCTGCAATTGTTCCAGCAGCATTAGAATGGTCACCTGCTAAAATGATAGGGAAGGAGTTACTTTTGATAACTTTTTTGAGAGACTTACATATTCGTTTAGATATTTTAGTAAGAGTTTTGCCGTTTTTAGCAAAAGACTTCTCAGCTTTTTCGAAAAGAATGTGGTTTTCACTTTTTACTTTTAAACTGGAATGTCTAGCAAAATAATCACTTCCTTGGTTAATGGAAGCAATTTTCATGGCATCAATTCCTAAACTTGCACCGCGCGTCCCCGCGCCGATTTCGGAATCGACTTCGATTAATTTGATTTTGGTCATTGACTACTAATTTTTCTCTTTTGTTTACTTCGCTTTGATAGATTTTGGACAAAGGTAATCTGAGGCTTAAACTTATTATACTCAAATACCCGAAAAATGTTTTTTTGTCTTCTAGTTTCACTTTTGTTCTTTATGATTTTGGTTGGTAGCGTCATAGGACGCTACTCAAAAGGTGGCTCAAAGTCACCTTTTGAGTAACTAATGTCAAACTTTAATAACCGATTTCATAAAGCATCTTTACCTTGTAACTAATAGAAATAACTCTCTATTAAAAGCTTTTTTATAATAGTTACTACTAGTTTTATTAAAAAAAATCAATTTTCTGTGTTACCAAATTAAATTTTTCCGTCATATATAAGTAAGTGACACTATTTATTAGGATAATTTGAAGACATCTTTATTCCGCTATTTTCCTCTTAAAAATAGTTCCGTAGTGCAGACTATGCAACGATTTTTAAAAGAAAACTATCGAAAAAATCTTGCCTTCAAATTTTATCCAAATAAATAACGTCACTTACTTACGAAAATACACAGAGAAGAAAATCACCTCACTTTATAAAAACAATAATAGACTTAAGTACCCGTGTACTCAAGGGTTATTATTTGCTTCAACTCAACCTCTAATTTTTTACAAAATCGAACATTAAATGGTTAACATTATTGACCTTCTAAAAGGACAATTAGGTTCTGCTGCAATCAACAAAGTTGCTGAACTAATTGGCGAAAATCCTTCAAATACATCTTCAGCGATGAATACTATCATCCCATCTCTTTTGGGGGGATTAGTACAAAAAGGTGCGACACAAGACGGCGCATCAAGCATCTTAGATATGCTAAATAATGGCAAGTACGACGGTAGTATGTTTAATAATCTTCTTGGATTGTTAGGTGACGGTAGTAAAACAAGCGCTTTAATGAAAGCTGGTTCTATTGCATTGCCATTCATTTTAGGAGGTAAAAAAGCAGGAATTACGAGCCTAATCACGCAAATGACTGGGTTTGGTTCTAAATCATCTAATTCTCTCATGAGTTTACTTGCCCCAATGGTATTGGGAATGATAGGTAAGCAAGTGAAAAGTAAAGGAATGGGCTTGTCGGGCTTAATGGAATTATTAAGCGGACAAAAAGAACATGTTGCAGATGCATTACCTGCAGAAATGAACAGTCTCTTAGGTTTTGGAAATACTAGCAGTTCAAGTTCATCTCATACTTCTACTCCTAAACCTGCATCTACAGGTGGAGGTAGCAGTCCAATGAAGTGGTTATTGCCACTTTTGGTTTTAGCTGGATTAGGTTATTTCCTATCAAAGAATAGTTGTGCTGGTGATATTAACAATACGACTACAAATACCGTAGATACAACTACTGAAATTGTAGATAATGCTGCTAATACTGCAACTAATGCAGCCAACACTGCGACAGAAGCAGTTACTTACACTGTAGATGCATCAGGAAACCTAGTAGATGCTTCGGGTAATATCATCAAAAAAGCTGGTGAGTTTACTAAAGACGCTTCTGGTAAAATTATGGATGCTTCTGGAAATTCAGTACAACAAATCGAAAATAAAGTCGGAGAAGTAACAACTTCAGGTGGTGCAGCAATCGAAAATACTGCTAATGCAGCGGGTGATGTTGCTGAATTATCTGTTGATGACTTAGGTAACTTGGTTAACAAGTCAGGCGAGATTGTTTACAAAGTAGGTGATTTCAAAGTCGTTGACGGTTTTTATGTAGACAAAGACGGTAATAAAATTGGAAAAGTATGGCAGAAAATCAAAGATGCTGTATCTAATGCAGCTGAAAAAACTTCTGATTTCTTCGAAAATACTTTTGGCGGAATGTTTAACAAAACAGAAGGCGCAGTTTCTAATTTTTCTTTGTCTAAAATGGCTTTTGACCCAGAGTCAAGCAGAATTACTAGTTTCTCTAAACCAGAGTTTGAAGGTTTAGCTGCAGCATTGAAAGCAAATCCAGATGCTAAAATCAAGGTGAATGTTTTTACTGCGGATGGCAAAAATGATATGGAGAACAAGAAGCTTTCAACTATGAGAGCGACTCAAATCACAGCAATGTTAGTTACTTTAGGAGTAAAGAAAAGCCAAATTCGCTTGAAGGGTTTAGGTAATTCAGATGCTGCTAAAGCAGCGGCAAATGCTATTGAAATTACTGCTGATTAGTAGTAGTTTATTCAGTTACTTTTACTAACCTAAGCAAAAATTATCCCGCACCTTCTAGTTGAAGGTGCGGGATTTTTGATTTTTACCATTGTATTTATTTATTTGTAAGAGTGTATCCAGCGGAGAATTCAAAAGTATTACTCTGGAGTAAAGTAAAACGCTCGAAAGAAAAAGCAAAAAGGGCTCTTTTAAATTCAAGAGTAGCGGAAAGTACATAGACATTCACAGCTGATTCTGAAAGATAATTAGCTGTTTTAGCAAAAGCACCAAGTTGAAAAGAATGGGCGTAATTTGCGTCAAGATAAAACTTATTGTATAATCCAAATAGTAGCTGGTTTGCTGAATTTTGCTTACTGTAAAGAGCAGAGGGTACAAAAGAAAATCTTTCAGCCAAAGGCAATTCTATATTTCCATGTAAATTAAAACGAGGGGAGAGTCTTGAACTCTCATTTCCACTGAAAGAAATATTGGGTTTGTTGACGTTTAGCAATGCTGAGCCTAAATGAAAACCAAAATGACTATCTGAAACATATTTCCAATTTACTCCAGTAGAAATTAGAGCATAATTTACACTTGAATTTAAGGGTATAGGTTCTGAATTAGGTGTCCCCCAATTTAAGTCAGCCAGATTCACCGAATTATTTCCTAATCCTCCTGTGAAACCTATAGCTATGCTATGTTTATCATTTAACTTTTGAACTAGAGATGTGGATAGATTGAAAGTCTTAGTCTTAAAAGAAGCTGCACCCGCCTTATCAAAAAGCGTATGAAATCCAATATTAAATTTTCGTTTATTTCCTGATTTGAACTTGTATTCAGCGGCGGCGGCACTTGTTCTGAATGAATTCGCTCCGAGGACAGATTGCCACTGATTTCTGTGCTTTGCTCGAAATTTAAGTGAACCTTCAAAGTCTCCAACTAGGGCAGGGTTGAAGTGTTGGGGAATGTGTTCCCATTGGGCGAAAGTGGCGTCTTGAGCGTTTAAATTTATGTATGTGAAACTGCTGATGAGAATTAGGAGTGTTTTTAGATATTTCATTTTATACTTTTGTTATTTTAGAATGATTTTTTAGGTCTGATATAAAATATTTATTCAGTTAGTAAAAGTGATTTAATAAGTTGAGCCATAATGCGTAGTAATTTTTTCTTCTAAGAAATTTAATCCCGATAGCTATCGGGAGCATGGTCTGCATCACAGCCTGCCCCGCATTCCTA
>CAZQTE010000382.1:0-5835 GCA_964595615.1 uncultured Saprospiraceae bacterium | reverse complement strand
GAGAATATTAGACTTGTTACCCAGATAGAAACCGTTATCTGAGTAACAAGTCTATTATAATTGAAAAGAAAAATTCATCCCCCCTTTTGATCAGGGTTGATTGGTTCTAAATTTTGTTACTGTTTTTGTCCAAATCATTCCCGGCAGGGTTTCCCCTTTAGGGGAGTAAGGGGTTAAAAACGGCGAATTTGCTCGCATTTACCTCCCTTCCGTCCCTCCTAAAGGAGGGAAACCCTACCGGGAGTGACTTAGAGCAGCTCTTAAAATAGAACCAATCAACCCTGCCTTTTGATTATCAATATATAGGTTTCCCCTGGATTTTATCTCCTACTATGTACTTAGTATATAGAGGAATGGTCTATAACATTTCTTAGGAGTAAAATAATTACTTGACTTCAACTAAAATGAGTAAGCAAACTAAAATAATGGACTTCATAGAAGGCATGGATAGTATCTGTCCTGACGCTTCTATTTGCTCAGAAAAAGCAGAAGCCTTGGCTGATTTACTCATTCCTAAGACAATGTATATACCGCTTGATCAAGTTGAACAAATAAAAGAAAAACTATCCCACTTTGAAAATATCGCACAGCAAAACGATGAGAACTACCCTTTATTAAATTTAATTCATGCTACTCTGCTTTATAAACAAGGGCAATATGAGACAGCCCTTTCGATGTTAAATAATTATAAATCAAAAAAAGACAGGCTCATCCGGGCTTGCTACTCAACAATCAAAGGCACTTGTTATCGCAGTCTTGGACAAAAGGAAAATGCACTAGCAGCCTTACATGTTACAACGGGATATTTTTATGATAATCCAAGTCAAGTTTTCGCGTCTTACATTTATCACATTGCTTTGTTCCAAATTGCAGATATAAATGCAGAATTGGGTAATTATCAAACGATGCTAGAACAACAAGAAAGGCTTCTCAAACTAAGTCAGTCTTCGGGTAATATAGATATGGTCAATAGAGCACTCAACGGAATCGGGAGGGCTTATTTGGAATTAGGGGATAATGAAAATTGTTTAAAATATCTTCAAATTGCAGAAAGGAGTTCATCCAAAGAAGGTAGTATTCGATTTCTTGCAAAAAACCAACACGACCTAGGTATTGTCTATTTTAGAATGAAAAAATACAGTGATGCATTAGAATACTTAAAAAAAGCATTAGAAATAAGAGAAAACTATAAAATAGGTGACGCTATTATTTCTTCACATATTTTGATAGGTAAAGTGTACTTAGAACAAGATTTTTTTGATAGAGCGATAGAGTCTTTAAATAAAGCAGAATCGATAGCAGAGGAATTAAAAATTAATAGAAAACTGCGTAAAATTTACAAACTTCTATCTGAAGCTTATGAAAAAAGCAATAAGTTTGATTTGTCATTAAGTTACTTCAAAAAATTCCATACAGTTAATGACAATTTAAATGATGTAAAAAGTACACAAAGAGAAAATGAAAAAGTAAGAGAAATCAATACTAAATTAAAGCAGCAAAAGAATATTATTGGAGAGCAGAAAGCTAAAATTGAAGCATACGCTTCGAGATTAGTTGCGACAAATATGCAATTACAAAATTTTGCATCGATAGCTGCACATGATTTAAAAGCCCCCATTAGAATAACCAATAACTTTGTAGGATTACTAACTAGAAAGCATAAAAATACTTGGGATGATGCTGATAAAGAATATATCGATTTTATAACAAAAAACATGAAAAGTCTTAGTACAATGATTGATGACCTATTGTCATTATCAAAGCTAGACCAGGATTTACCTCCTATGAAATCCATCAATACGCACACTCTAATAGAGGAAGTATTAAACAGACTTCAAAGTAAAATTAAAGATATAAAGCCAGAAATTTTAATTCAAGACAATCTGCCCAATGTAGTAGGACACGCATCCTTAGTTGGACAGTTATTTCAAAATTTAATTGATAACACTTTAAAATATAGAAGCAAAGCTATTCCTAAAATCCAAATATCTTGTGGTCCAAGCCAAGAATTTGACGAGCAAAAATATATCACATTTGAAATCAAAGATAATGGTCTAGGTATTCCCGATTATCTGCAAGAAAAGGTTTTCGAATTATTTTCGGGGACCAATGGGGAAAACAGCAACGGTATAGGTCTCGCTACTTGCAAGAAAATAATATCAAATTACGGCGGCAATATTTGGGTCAAATCCGAAGAAGGAATAGGTACCTCTGTATTTTTTACTTTGCTAAGTAGTCCTACAAGTTAATTTTGTCGGATAAGAGCGGATTACTTTTCACCTGATTTCACTTTGAAAATCCTCGTGTAGCTACAACTATATTTGGTTTTCAAAACAAAATCAGACAAAAAATTCCCTCACGCGAACTTATCACAATTAGCTTGACTTACTACTAAGGAACGCGATAAAGATAAATTACCATTCTTGACAAGACCATTTGTTTCTCAAGAATTCGCGTTCCTTAAACATACTCCCAACTATCCAATATCTCTCTTACTGCATCATCATAGACCTCATAATTTTTAGCTTTTTTTATCTTCTTAACGACTTTAGTCGGATTTGAAAATAGTACCGAAAAGTATTCCCAATAGCTCAACATTTTCCTAATAACAGCTTTTTCTCCCGTCAATTTCTGTTCCGCAGCAGTAAAAAGAGTATCGTGGTATTTGCTAAACAATTCGACTTTATCATCAGGATAATCGTGCGTCTGGTTCTTTATCATTTCAGGTAAAAATGGGTCAGCGATTAATCCTCTACCGAGCATCCAATGGTCAATGCTTGGAAATCGCTCAGCTAACTCTTCAAAAAAAGCAACAGAAGTAATATCTCCATTGTAGTACAATTTTTGACCACAATTATCAATGCACCGCTGAAAGCCTTCTAAGTCTACCCCACCCTTATACAATTGCGCCCCAATCCGCGCGTGAATGCCAATATTTTTAATCGGGTATTTTGCTAAGACAGGAAATACATCCAATATTTCTCTTGCATGCTCATAGCCCATGCGCATTTTCATGGAGACAATGACATCGGTTTCGGTGTGAACTCTATCGAGAATTGCATCTATCTTGTCAGGGCTTTTAATCAAGCCAGAGCCCATGCCTTTATTCGTCACCATTGGATAAGGGCAACCAAGATTCCAATTGAGTTCTTTATAGCCAAGAGAGCGCACATATTTCGCAGCAAAAATGAATTCATCCGCACTACAAGTCATCACCTGTGGAATTAGCCCAGATACAGCATTATTTTTCAGCTTCAAGTCTCGCTCATAAATCGGCTTAATCACCATTTTTCCATTAAAACGAATATAAGGCGCGTAGAAAATGTCTATTCCTGTGAAGAATTGGTGAAAGGCATTTCGGAAATGGAAGTCCGTGAAGCCTTGGAGAGGTGATGAGATAAGTTGGTGGTGCATTTGTTAACGAAGGTAGGATTTATCGTTGAATTTGCTATTTAGGAACGATGAAAAAATTCTAAATCTATTTCTACGCCGTTTCTTAAGTTAAGTAGTCGGACATTATTTATTTACTGAACTGAAAACTTATTTTTTAAGTTGTAAGGATAATGAGTGTAAAAACGACCCAAGTTCATTGTACCTTTGCAGCATTAAAAAAATCAAAGAATTTGAAAAATTTTGAAAAAATAAATAGAGGGTTTAATAGTGTTTTTCAAGCGAATGAATTAAGCATTGGAGTAGTCATTCCTATTGAAAATTATACTCAAAGTACCGTGCCGACTATGCGAGCGCATTTGGAACGTGTGCAATTGATAGACCAATTGGGTTTTAAAGCCTTGTGGGTGCGAGACGTTCCATTCAATGTACCTGCATTTGGAGATGCAGGACAGACTTTTGACCCTTTTACTTATTTGGGTTTTCTGGCAGGACAAACGAAAGATATTGCATTGGCAACTGGCAGTATTGCCTTGCCATTGCATCATCCTGTCCATGTGGCAAAATCAGCTGCGACGATTGACCAATTGTCTGGTGGTAGAATGATACTTGGTGTGGCTTCGGGTGACCGTCCGTCTGAATATCCTGCAATGGGAATTGACTTTGAAAACCGTGGAGAATTATTTCGAGAAGCTTTTAAATACATTCGCGGTGCGCAAGCCAGTTTTCCGAATTCAGAAGCCAATCACTTTGGGCAAATGAATGGGCTAATGGATGTATTGCCAAAAGCAACGGGACATAAAATTCCGATATTAGTAACAGGGCATAGTCGCCAATCTGTGAATTGGATTGCTGAAAATGGCGACGGCTGGATGTACTATCCACGCAATGCTTATATGCAAGAGCAGAATATTCTAGAATTTCGGGATTTAATTCCCAAAGAACAAGGCATAAACAAACCTTTTATGCAGCCGTTATACGTGGACTTGCAAGCAGATGACGACTTTTTGCCGCAACCCATTCACTTAGGTTTTAGAGTTGGAGCAAATTATTTAATAGAATATTTTCAGCATTTAAAACAGCTTGGAGTCAATCATGTAGGTGTGAATTTTAGATTTAATTCGGGTAAAATGGAGAAGACATTGGAAAAGTTTGCGGAGAAGATTTTACCACATTTTCATCATTCTAACAAAGAAAAATTATCATGACAAATAAAACTATTTTAATCACAGGAAGTACAGATGGCATTGGAAAATTAACAGCAATCAAACTCGCTAAAGACGGTCACGAAATTTACTTGCATGGACGAAATGCCGAGAAATTAACAAAGGTCATCGCAGAAGTAAAAGAATTGTCTAATAATGAAAATGTGAAAGGTTTTGTTGCCGATTTTTCTGATTTAGAGGCAGTTAAAAACATGGCCGCACAAGTCAATCAGGAATTATCACAATTAGATGTACTCATCAATAATGCAGGTGTTTTTAAAAGTTCTGTTTCCCAAACTAAGGCAGGTTTAGACATTCGTTTTGTCGTTAATTATTTCGCACCTTACTTATTGACAAATGAATTATTGCCTTTGTTGAAAAAAGGAACAGCAAGTCGGATTGTTAATTTAAGTTCGGCAGCACAAAACCCTGTGTCCCACGATGCACTCTTGGGGAAAAGAGAGATTTCGGATCAAGCTGCCTATGCCCAAAGTAAATTAGCCTTAACCATGTGGAGTTTTGCTTTAGCGAAATCGGAACCCAATATCGCTGTCATCGCTGTAAATCCAGGTTCTTTACTCAACACCAATATGGTCAAGGAAGCCTATGGACGTTTTTGGTCTTCGGCAGATAAAGGTGCTAATATTTTGTATGATTTGGCGGTATCAGAAGAATATGAAGCTGTATCTGGGAAATATTTTGATAATGATAAGGGAGAAGTGAAGGGTGTTTTTGGAAGAGCGCATGCAGATGCTTATGATGATGTGGCGATTGAGGAACTTTTGGAGCGTACGCGAGCGGTAGTGTTATAAGTGCATGAAAGAGTCGTATTAACTTGAATGCCTAGCGCAAATAGTTTCACAATTAATTTAATACAGTGTAACAGAAGTTTGTTAAACTTTTGCACGGTATTAAATATCATCGGGCAAAGGGTCAGTTAGTACCTCAAATTCAATATGGAGTTCGTCGCCAAAGTCAAGATTTTGAGAACTTAAGTACTCGGACATAATTATTTCGATAATTAGAACAGAGAAAATTTTTTGATTGATTTGGCTTTAAAAACCGCCAATACCCTACGGTCTTTAAGGATTTTTAGAGTGAAATCAAGCGGAAAATTGTCCTGTTCTAATATTGTAAATAATTGTGTCCGAGTACTTATATATTCCTCTAAATTTGTTTCATAGATTAGCGAATCCACCTCTACAATTTTTCCAAACTATTTATCTGTATCAAAATTCCA
>CAZQTE010000381.1:0-5838 GCA_964595615.1 uncultured Saprospiraceae bacterium | reverse complement strand
AAGTGTAAAACCAGCCGACAAATGCGTGTGATTTTTACAGAATTACACGCATTTTTTATGTGAAGCCATCTCCTTTCCGCATCTTTGCACTTAGAATTTTAGACACACGAAAAACGCCCTTTTTACACGACAATTACCTAAACTGTACTAAATGAAAATCAGCGTTTATCTCCCTCTATGTGTATCTATCTTTTTCCTTTTTTGCGGCATAAATCTCTTCGCACAAAATCTCCTTGTCAATAATAGTAATGGTCAACTCGTAGCCTTTGACGCAGACGGCTGTGGCACAGTCATTAATTCAAATATCAACTCTTATACGGACATTGCCACGCACCCAAATGGCTTACTATATGGAGTGACCAGCAATGGTCAACTTTCTGAAATTGACTTAGGTGCAGGAACGGAAATATTGGTGCATGACTTTGCTGGTTCGAGTATGTTTTATGCATTGACCGCTGATGCTGAGGGCAACATTTTTGCCGCATCTGGTAATGGCGTTTTAGCATCTTACAATCCAACAACAGGCGCAGATATTTCCTACGCAAATATGGGATTTGACTCTTCAGGAGATTTGACTTTTTATCAAGGACAAATGTACATGGCGACTTTTGACAACACAATCGTAAGTGTACATCCTGATAATCCTAGTGCAAATGAAGTCTTTATAGATTTTTCCAGTTCTGGCGCGACGATTTTTGGGATTGTGAGTTCGGTCGATGGTTGTACGGTAAATACTTATGCTTTTTCAAATGATAATTCTGCTAAGGTTTATCAGATTGATTGGGAAAATCAAGACTTTAATTTTGTTTGTACGATTTCGCATCGCGTGTTTGGTGGGGCGAGTGAATTTGAATTTAATGCTTCTGAATCTTTAGTCGAAATCGAAGCTATAAATTTGCTGAATGACGGTTGTGGAGATGCGGAATCTGATGTCGAAATCATCGCCCAAAGCGATAATGGTGGCATTGTGTATAGTTTGGATAATGAGACTTTTCAATCAAGTAATACATTCACGGATTTAGAAGCTGGTAATTACACGCTTTATTTAGAAGATGACGGTGGCTGTGTGGGAAATGAGAATTTTATTGTTTTCTCAGCATTTGCGGAAGCTACAGAGACCGAAATTACGCCTTCTTCTTGCGGCAATGATAACGGAGTTATTTCTGTGATAGGAAGTAGTGGCTCTGGTTTGGTCGGATATAGTCTTGACGGTGGAAATTTGACACAAGGCGGAACATTTGATAATCTTGCTCCAGGTGAATATGAAGTGACGGTATCCGATTTAGCGGATTGCTCGACTTCTTACACATTTACAATAGAAGAAGCTGAAATTGAAAACTTAATTGATTTAAATGTAACAGATACGAGTTGTGGAGAAGAAAATGGTGTTTTAGAAGTCATCGGAACTTTCGGAAATGGAGAACTATCGTATAGTTTAAATGAAGAAGCTTTTCAAACGCAAAACACTTATGCTGATTTAGCGGCAGGTGATTATGAAATAGAAATTGAAGATACCGAGGGCTGTGAAGTCATGCTAAGTTTCTCCATTGCAGACTCAGAATTATTAGAAGCAGGAACAACAGAAGTCACAGAAGCTAGTTGTGGTCAAGCGACAGGAACTGCACAGCTATCTGCGAACGCCATTGGTATCAACTACAGCTTAGATAATATTACTTTCTCTGAAAATAATACCTTTGAAAATCTCTTAGCAGGAGATTATACTGCTTATTATCAGCTAACAGAAGACTGTACAATCAGTGCAGCCTTTACTATTCCCGAAAGCGAAGTTTCTTGTGAAATTTACGTTCCAAGTGCATTTTCTCCTAACAATGACGGCTTCAATGATGTCTTCAAAGCTTACTCTGAAACCGAAGTCATCTTAACTAAAATGCAAGTTTTTGGACGCTGGGGAGAATTGATTTATGACGTAAAAAACCTCTCTACCAAGGATTTGAATGAAGGCTGGGACGGTGCTTTTCGAGGAAGAGATATGGAGGACGGTGTTTATGTTTATGTGATTTCTTATTTGAGAGGAACGGAAAGTGAGACTTTGAGTGGAGATGTTGTGTTATTGAGGTAGATAATTCAAACTGCCTCCTCACTCCGCCTAATCCCTAATTTCTTCATCCGTGAAATCAAAGTATTCGCATTCATCCCTAACAACAGGGCAGCCCCTTTTTTTCCGCTTACGCGCCAATTACAAAGCTGTAAAACATGCGTGATATACTCTTTTTGCAAAGCATCTAAAGTTTGTATCTCTTCATTTTCCTTTAAATTAAAAGAAGGCTTATTTTTTATCGTCGCTAATTCCTGCGCACGGTCTTCTTGCTTTTTCAATTCCCTTAATTCCATTAAAGCGCCTCGCAAAGCAGACTCTTTGCGTTTGCGTTCTGTAATATCACGTACAAAAGAGCAAGTATATTCCTCTCCGTCGATAACTACCAAATTTCCAGAAATCTCAACAGGTATTTCACGACCACTTTTAGTAAAATGACTGGACTCAACTAAATAGCTACCTTCTGCGCGTAAAGTCCGAAAAGCTTTCAAAATCCGTTCTTCTGTAAATTCTGGATTTATTTCCAAAATATTCATCTGCACTAACTCTTCATATTCATAATCTAGCCTATTACAAGTCTCGAAATTGACGTGTCGGATGTCACCTTTTGGATTAATCCAGAGTACCGCATCTCCCGCTTTTTCGACCGTTATTCTTGATAACCTATTCAAATAATCTTCTGTCATGTTTATTATTTTTCACAAATTTATGAAATATAATAAATATAAGCAAATGTGAAATTTTGAGTTGAAAAATATTTTTGATTTTAAAGTGTTGATAATCAATTGATTGAAAAATATTTTTAAAATACCTTAGACTTTTTTTATTTTCAGACAGTATAGATAAGCAACCGAGTGATAAAGCTCATTCAAATAAATTAAAAATCAAATTTTCAAATAATTTTAATAATGAAGAAATCAATTTTAGGTCTATTAGCACTCCCTTTATTTTTAGCATCATGTGGTGATGAAGAAGTCGTCCCAACTCCGACAACGACAGGTGAAATTACATTAAATCTAACAAGTCTTGAAGACCTTGGCGATGATTATGTTTATGAAGGTTGGGTAATTGTTGACGGAAACCCTGTCACGACAGGAACTTTTACAGTGGATGCAGATCGTAATTTGAGTCAAACGACTTTCACGGTTGATGCCGCACAATTAGAAGCAGCGACAACATTCGTTTTATCTATCGAACCAACGGTTGATACAGACCCTGCACCTTCGGCTGTAAAATATTTAGCAGGTGATTTTGCAGGAGATGATGCCGCAGTAAATACAGGTATCGTAGGTGATTTTAGCGCAGCAGCGGGTAAATTTATTGTAGCAGCACCAACAACAGCATCTACAGACGATGATTTGAGTGGTGTTTGGTTTTTGGACAATAGCTCAGGAAGTCCTGTAGCTTCTCTAGAATTGCCGACCTTAGATGAAGGTTGGGTATATGAAGGTTGGGCAGTTATTGACGGACAGCCAGTATCAACAGGTGTTTTCACCGCAGGAGATGCAGCTGATGCAAGTGCAAATTACAGTGGAACTGATAATCCAGCACCCCCATTCCCAGGTGAAGATTTTGTTATAAATGCACCTTCTGGTTTAACTTTTCCAACTGAATTGGCAGAGACTCCAATCGTTATCTCTATAGAACCAGTGCCAGATAATAGTGCAGCACCATTTACATTGAAGCCTTTGATTAAAGTAACGCCAGCGGCACCTTCAATTGGGATGCCTTATGATTTGGATAATAAGAACGCGGACCTACCAACGGGTACAGTGAGTAGAGTTATTCGCTAAGATATTTAGTTAGTTAGTGAACATTTGAAAAGAGTCCTCTTGATTGATTTCAAGAGGACTTATTTTCTTTTAGACAGGCATCTAAAATGCCTGTCCCACTCCCAATATATATCGTCTATCTTCTTCTGACCAATAAGAAGCAAAAGAAATAACCACAAAATCAATCGGTGCTATCCAAAGACCGCCACCGTATCCAGTATGCCATTTCTTACTGTTTTCTTCTTTAGACCAAGTTCGTCCGTAATCAAATCCACCGTGTAGACCTAAAGAAAAAGGGAGAATTGAATTTTTTGAAGTGAATAATTTTAGACGCAAATCTAAATTTTGATAGAAGACAGTTTCTCCTCTAAAGCGCTGTGCACGATGACCACGTAAATTATTTATTCCGCGGACGCCGCCACCGCCATTACCACCGAGAGTAGGAGCTTGGAAAAAATTGTAGTCATCTTCCACTTTTGCAAAGCCAATACGATTCGCAAACACAGCATTCTTTTTGGCAGTTAAAGGGAAGTACATTGTCCAATATGTGTTTATTCGATTGAAACTCTGATTTATCGATTCTAAATTTGCTTGAATGGTGTAATCTAGGTGAAAATCTGTTCCGCTAGTTGGTGCGCTATTACTATCCGTATTTTTAAATTTTAAAGTAAATAAGCCTCCTCCATAGTATTTACGGTCAAAAATATTAGCTGGAAGATTTGCAGCATCAGAACTGACAAAACGGTTTGGAGTTTCTTCTATATTGGTAATCTCAATTAACGGACGAACAGAAATACTTCCTAAATTTCCTGCAAAACGTCTTTGAACTCCAATATCAAAATGTAAATTTCCTTGACGAACTCTGTTAAAATCTAAGTTTTCATCAGCAGCTGCATTGTATTCACTTTCATTACCCAATCCGAAAAAATTGATGGCGTGTCGAGAGTTTGTACCACGTAAATTAGTGACAAAATCCCAACGTGTAAAAGCATCAAAAAAGACACAATCATATTCTAAATTTAGACCCTGAGTCGCAAAGGCATAATCTGCAGAAAAGGTATGTTTTTGAGAAAAGTGAGGCTTCCCAAAGTCAAACTTAGTAATTTGTAATCCGAATCCCGCAAAAAGACCATCATCTGGATTAATTGCTAAAATAGGTGCAGGCATCACAATATCTCGTTCGTATTGTGGACCACGACGGACATAGGTATTTTCTTCTGCTTCTATACTTCTACTGTCTCTGGTCTCTTTTCCACCTTCAATTTTATTTCCTTCCAAATTATCGTAGATAATCGTTTTCTTAGCTAAAGAACTAACATTTGACTCGTCTTTAAATTCATCTTCATCCAAACCACCAATAAGATTTATCTTAATGCTCTTATTGACATCTCCCTTCACAATGAAAAAATCGTCTCCATTTAAGCCATATATATAAATTTCATTAGTCTCTGAACGATTAAAAGTCCGCTGATACATCTTTTCATCCTTTCCTCCTTCTTTTGACATATCATAAATATAAACAGTAGTGCGTTCATCATCTTCTCGGATGACCTCGATATAATCTTTTTTTTCCGAAGCAATAATCGTCACTTCTTTAGCCAAATACATGTACAAATCTCGCGCAAAATCTTGTAAATTAGCACGCCTTTGCTTCAATATAGGAATTAGTTCGCCAGCAGATAAGTTATAAGCAGCCTCAGGCATTTCTCGAAAGGCTTCTTCTATGACTTCATCTGTTACATTATCTTGAATGTATTTTGCCTGTTCTAGCCAGTCTTCTAAACTCAATTCATTTAAGAAGGCCGCATCAAAATGACGAGGGCTCCAACTTGCCCATTTCATATTGCCAAGTTCAGGTTTATATTTCACTAATTGACGTAAAAATGGTGCATACAAACGTGCTACCGCTGTTATCGCACCGTCATATTTGCTAAATGCTTGGTCACGGTCGCGGGGAATCGGACGGTAAATATGCATTTCACCTTCTTCTATTTCAGACCAACGCCATTG
>CAZQTE010000380.1:0-5844 GCA_964595615.1 uncultured Saprospiraceae bacterium | reverse complement strand
CGAAAAATGGCTTTAGCCATTTTTCGAAAATACAAAATGACTTTTTACACAGTGTGTTAAATGGGTTCACCTATAAATATTTTATCTTATGACATTACATCAACAATGCGGCGATTGGTGGCTGAGGCGGCATCAATTCCTGCTCCTTATTTGTTTGTTTTCTCTTTCCTTTTTTAGTTTAACAGCACAACAACCCGACCCTGTCATCTTAGGGTCTGGCAATACCAATAATCTTAATGTTACGACAAGTGACAACGGTAATGGTGGCGATGGTCTGGAAACGATAAATGGAAACGGTTTTTTACCAAATGAAGCGGCAGCTTCCCGTTTTTTATCGCAGGCTACTTTGGGGGCAGATTTAGAAACTATTCAAGCAACTGCTGGAATGAGTTTCTCAGAATGGATTGATAATCAGTTTAATACGGAGCCTGCTTTTACCTTGTGCGATTTTACTCGCGACATTACTATCATGGCCTTGGACTCGTCATTTTCTATGGGCGGTGACCCTAATGATATAGAAGTCGAACGTTGGTATTGGCACTCAGCCTGGTGGCAATATACGATGACTTCACCCGACGTTTTGCGCAACCGAGTTGCCTTGGCATTGAGTGAAATTTTCGTGATTTCAGAGCTGCCAACTTTAGAGGATGTACCACTTTCGTTACCGAATTATTACGATATGTTGCTGGACAATTCTTTTGGCAATTTCCGTGATTTACTAGAAGATGTAACGCTGCATCCTGCGATGGGTTTGTATTTGACACATGTCAATAATCCCAAAGCAGACTCATCTTTAAATCGTTTTCCAGATGAAAATTATGCAAGGGAAGTTATGCAGTTATTTTCAATTGGTTTATACGAATTGAATAATGATGGGACGAGAAAAGTGGACAATAACGGTGATTTTATTCCAACTTATGATAATGATGATATTTCCAATTTTGCGAAAGTGTTCACAGGATTGACTTATAATAATGGGATTGCATTTGGTCAAAATCCGCAAAGTGAGTTGAGTTTTTTAGAACCCATGAAAATGGTCAATACGTGGCACGAAGGCGGTGAAAAAGAATTGTTAAATGGGTTTGTCGTTCCAGACCGTTCGCCGAAAGACGGGATGGCAGATATTCAGGATGCGTTAGACCATTTATTTAGCCATCCAAATGTAGGACCTTTTATTGCCTATCGGTTGATACAACGGTTGGTGCGTTCCAATCCTACGCCAGAATATGTAGGCCGGGTTGCTTCTAAATTTAATGATAATGGACAAGGCGTTCGGGGTGACATGAAAGCAGTGATTAAAGCTATTTTATTGGATGAAGAAGCGCGGGATTGTGCGCTGGCGGAAGACCCGTTTGAAGGGATGTTGCGTGAGCCGATGGTTAGATATACGCAGATTTGTCGAGCATTTAATGCGTTTAGTGAAGAAGGTCTGTACCGAAATTATATGGTGAAATTTAGAGACGATACTGGGCAGCGACCGTTGGCGGCAAATAGTGTTTTTAACTTTTTCCAAACGGATTTTCAGCCAATTGGACCAGTCGAACAGGCGGGATTGGTTGCTCCTGAATTTCAAATTACCAACTCTGTTACCATCCTCGGATATGCCAATCGTTTGCATGATTGGATTATGAAAACGAATCAGGTAATGGAATATCGCGACATCTTTCCAGGTGAAACGAACTACAGTGAAAAATATGTGAATTTCGATTTTTCTGATGAATTGGATTTGGAAGATTTATCAGAAATTGGTGAATTAATTGAGCGACTCAATTTGATTTTGCTACATGGTCAGCTATCGGATGCGACCCGAACGATTATTCGAGAAGCAGTTGAACAAGTGCCAGATGACGATGCCGATATTCGGGTTCGGCTGACTATTTTTCTAATGATGATGTCTCCTGATTACTTGATTTTTAGATAATTAGATAGCATTATTGTTTTCACCAATTTTAGTAAAAAAATAAAATAATATTCATGGCAAAATCAAATATGTCTCGCAGAAATTTTATTAGAACAGCCACTTGCGGTGCGATGGGAACGACGACGATGATGTCCACGCTTGCTAATTTAATGGTGTCTAATAAATTGATTGCGTCCAGCGCGAATCCGCCAAGTGACTATAAGGCAATGGTCTGTATCTTGTTGGCAGGAGGAAACGACTCTTACAATATGTTGATTCCACGCGACAATACTTTTTATCAACAGTATGCTACTACACGAACTAATTTATCTATTCCACAAAGTGATTTACTGGATTTGAACCTTGGCATGAATCCTAATCAGACTGACCCAATGGGACGACTTTTTGGCATTCATCCGAGTATGGGCGGTGCCTATGGTGGCTTGCAGGGTTTGTTTAATTCGGGCAAAGCAGCCTTCGTATCTAACGTCGGGACGCTGATTGAACCTGTTGCCGACCGGGATGAATATTACGATTCTAATACAAATTTGCCATTGGGATTGTACTCGCATTCTGACCAAATTCAGCAATGGCAAACGGCAACACCACAAAGTCGGGAAGCGATTGGTTGGGGTGGAAAAATTGCAGATATTTTACAAGCTAACAACCCCAATCAAGGGCTTTCAATGAATATTTCTTTGGCGGGTCGAAATGTTTTTCAAGCTGGAAACAATACCATTGAATACTCGATTAGTAACGAAGGGAACGGAGTAGAGGGGATTGAGAAATTTTATCCCTGGTATTCTAATTCAGGTTTTTTAAATGATATTCGAGACAATGCCGTAAAAGATATGGCGACGCAGATGTATGCCAATGTGTTCAAGCAAACGATGGGGTCTTTGACTTCCCAATCATTGGATTCATTGGAGGAATTTGGGGAAGCGATTGCAAAAGTACCTGAATTTCCGACTACGTTTTCGACTAGCAATTTATCACAGGATTTAAGGATGATTGCGAAGACGATTGCGGCAAAAGATGACTTGGGAATGTGTCGTCAGACGTTTTTTGTGACGATTGGTGGATGGGATAATCATGATAACCTGTTCGATTCACAGGAATTCAATTTAGCAGTGGTGAGTAATGCGATAGCAGAGTTTTTTCACGCGTTGGATAGCATCAATATGTCTGATAATGTGACCTTATTTTCTATCTCAGATTTTGCGCGAACGTTGACGACTAATGGCAATGGTTCAGACCACGCCTGGGGCGGGAATGCGATTGTTGCAGGTGGTGCAGTGAATGGGGCGGAGGTGTATGGTCAGTTTCCGAGTTTGGAATTGGGCGATGCAAATCCGTTAGTCATCAACAATCGAGGCAATCTGATACCGACGACTTCTGCGGACGAATATTTTGCGGAACTGGCGTTGTGGTTTGGGGTTTCACCGAATGATTTGGGTATTATTTTTCCAAATTTATCTAATTTTTATTCAATAGGCGGGGCGAATCCATTAGGTTTTTTACCCCCTGTTTAGATTTGCTTTAAAAATTAGAAAAATTCATTTTAAAATATTGATTATCAATGTTTTAAAATTTTAAAAATAATTAAAATAATGTATAAAAAATATACTTCACTTATAAAAATTCCACTCTTATCATTGGTTGTTATTTTAACCATGCCGATGATATTATTTGGAAATACGGAGCATCCCGTTTTGGCCGCAGCCGAGACGATGCCGCCACCGCCAAAGCCGTCTTGTGCAGGTGATTCTTTGAAAATTCAATGGTTACAGTATAAAGGTTTGGCAGGGTCAGATTTGATTTACATGATTCACGAGCCTAATTTTCCGCAGAATCCAACCGTAGTTGATTATGTCACGAATTTATCGACTCCAATAAATTATGATGACTTTTATGGTTCGTTGGTTCGTGGTTATATCAAAGCACCAGAGACGGGGAATTACACCTTTAATTTAACGGGAGACGATGAGTGTAGATTTTGGTTGAGTACAGACGATACCCGAGAGAATATGCAATTGATTTCATATTATGATGGATATACCGGCTATCAGGAATACGATAAATATCCAACGCAAACTTCGGCAGAGATTGCCTTGGTTGCTGATACTTATTATTATTTTGAAGGTATGATGAAAGAAGGTGGCGGAGGTGATTTTATTGAAGTCAACTGGAAAAGACCATCGAATCCGACGGAATGGAGTTTGATAGAAGGCATTCATTTATATGAGGATACTTGCCAGCCAATTTGTAGTCCAAAAGGCACGCCATGTGATGATGGAGATGTGACTACCGATAATGACCAGGAGGATGGACACTGTAATTGTATGGGAACACCAATAAATTTACCATTTGACTGTATCGGAGAACGCAATACGATTCGGGCACTTTTTTATGATAATATAACGGGCAATCAGTTGAGTAATTTGACAGATGATTCGAGTTATCCATTGAGTCCAACGCGAGCAGAGAATCTTGAAAATTTCAGGACTTCATCAACCAACTTTATGGACAATTACGGGTCACGCGTTCGTGGTTTTTTACGTGTGCCAGTGACGGGTGATTATCAATTTGGAGTGACTGCCAGTGATAGAGCAAAAGTATTGTTAAGTGACGATGAAATACCAGATGAGGCAACGGATGAAATCTGTTCAGTCAATTGGTCAAACCTATTTCAGTTAGACGATGAAGTCAATCAAACTTCTGCGCCAATTACTTTGCAAGCTGGACAATTTTATTCCATTGAAATGATTCATAAAGAGAGTACGGGAAGTGATTATTTTTATGTTTTTTGGAAAACGCCTTATCAATTAGACACCAATTGGCACGTTATCAGTGGTAGCAATTTATTTCATTATGATTGTGAAATGGCGACTTTTCCCGCAGGAACACCTTGTGATGATGGGGATGACTCTACATTTGATGACCAGTATGATGGCAACAACAATTGTGCAGGAACACCTTGTAGTGACCCTGAATGTTCCAATGCATTGGACTACACACCTTACGAAGAATGTGGTACAACAGACAACCATTCTAATAGTCCGAATGATGCGTGGACTTCTTGTGCACCACAGCAAAGTCCAAACGCTGACCGGGGTGCAGGACATTGGATTCAATACGATTTTGGTCAAACTTATACCTTAAACAATTCGCAAGTTTGGAATTATAATGCGGATGGTGCTACGGGGCAAGGTTTTCAAAATGTTGTGATTGACTATTCTCTCGACGGTTATAACTGGACAGAATTAGGAACTTATAACTGGGCGCAAGCGACAGGTGCATCAAGTTATGATGGATTTATGTTTTCTGATTTAAATGGGGTAGTAGCGCGTTATTTATTGATAACAGCAATTGATAATTTTGATGGAAGTGGATGTTATGGTTTGAGTGAAATTTCTTTTTCTGCTGTCGAATGCGCGCCCGCAGGAACGCCTTGTAATGATGGTGATTCTGCAACGACGAGTGATGTTTATGACAATAATTGCAATTGTACCGGTGCGCCGGATTTAGAAAATAATTGTTCGGTTTTGACGCGAGAAGTGAACGGAACGATTCCAAGTGCAGAATATGATGCAGAGTTGGAGATAACTTCTACAGGTACAGTTGAAAATCAAGCAGTTGTCAGTTTTGTAGCAGGGGAGAGCGTAAAATTATTACCTGGATTTAAAGCAAATTTTGGTAGTCACTTTCGAGCGAAAATTGTTGCTTGTTCGCCAAATATTCTAAATAGTGCAACGATAGTTGACAACGAAAATGAAGCAACAGACGCTGAAACAACAGATACTACCAAAGAAACTGTTGCTGCAAAAGAACCCTTACCAACTGATATTCCTGCGATGCAAATTTTTCCAAATCCGACTCGGACGTGGACGGAGTTTTACTTCAATATTCCAGAAGCAACGACCGTCAAATTGGGTGTTTTTACC
>CAZQTE010000379.1:0-5851 GCA_964595615.1 uncultured Saprospiraceae bacterium | reverse complement strand
TGACTGTAAGTCAGTAAAATACGTATTAAAGATTTGACTTTTCGTTCGCCCTAAAGGCGAAAAATTGATTTTTCGCTTAAAGAGTCTAACATCTAAAGTCTAATATCTTTTGTCCAAAGTCCAAAAGAGTAACAAGTCTAATAAAAGGGAAGACCCTGTCGAGTAAACTCGCAGGGTCTTCCGAAACATACTATGAGAAAACAATTTGAAGACTTAAAGTCCTCAAAAAGATTTCTTTTTATCGTTGAGTCCGATAATTATTTGTTTGAACTTTTGAGATATTTCTCCAAAGCCATTGTCATGGAGTTAATACCTGGTTGTGGCGCTTTAATATTAATTGTTAATTCACGCGCCTCGACAGCATTACATGTTGATTTTCCAAAAACAGCAATACGTGTATCACGTTGTTCAAATTCTGGAAAATTTTCGTACAAACTATCTATACCTTGTGGGCTAAAAAAGACCAATGCATCATAAGTCACATCACTCAAGTCAGATAAGTCACTACTAACTGTACGATACATCATGGCATCTTTCCAGTTAAATTCGTTCTCATTTAAAAACTTAGTAACAGTTTTTGATCCCAAATTTGAACAAGGTAATAAGAATTTCTCTTTTGTACGATGCTTCATCAATGCAGGTTTCAAATCTGCAATGGTTCTCTTTCCTGCGAAAACTTTACGTTTGCGATAGATTATGAATTTCTGCAAGTAATTTGCTACGGCTTCTGTCATACAGAAATATTTTGTTTCCGCAGACATTTTTACGCGCAATTCCTCACACATCCGAAAGAAATGATCTATTGCATTTTTACTCGTCAATATGACAGCACTATATTCGCCAGGATAAACCCGTTGTTTTCTAAATTCCTTTCCCGTCAATCCTTCTACATGAATAAATGGTCTCCAATCTATTTGGAGATTGTATTTGTTTTCCAATTCGTAGTAAGGAGAACGTTCAGGTTTAGGTTGAGAAACTAAAATTGTCTTAATCGGCTTTAATTCAAGTCCGTTTGCAGTTTCATCGGTTGTCGCCATTCTACGCAGTTTTTGTCTTAGTTTTCATATAAATTTGCACCTATTTAAATAGACCTTCCTTAGCCTTCTCAAAATACTGTCAAAAATTGATTCGTTCAATTCTTTGAAGTAAAAAAAATTAACTTTGGTTTAATACTAATCGTAATAAAACCAAGAAAGGTGCAATTTCCACGGTGCAAATATACAACAAAAAGTGAAATTGATGTGAAACAATATAGCGTCCTCCTATAAAAAAACCTCTTAATGTCCGAAAAAGGTAAGTTAGAGTGATAACTCCTATAGTTATCCAAAAACCGCTAATTATCAGATTATCAGGAGCGTATGCCATAAATGCATTAAGTGGAATTAGAAAGAAACCGAGTACAGCACAAAAAATTGTTATAGTAAATGCATAAAGGCGCATTTCTTTAGATATGGTAAAAACACTAGCGACTATCTTAATAAGTAGATGTTTAAGGATAAAAATACCAGCAACAACTCCTATTAAAATAAAAAAGGTAGCCCAATTTCCTTTATTCATCAGCCGAAAATCAAAAACCTGCGCAGTTGACATAATAAACAAAGCCGAATTGATGAAAAAGATAAGATTCATCAACAAGTATGGAAAATTAGCAATAGATCCCTGTTCACGGTGCATTTGCGTAAGCATATTATCATTTAAAAATGCACGCCACGTCTTGACAAAGCTATTGCGAAACAATGTAAATGAAACAGTCAATAAAACTAACATTCCCATAAAGGCAATGAAGAAAAATCGACGAAAAATCTCCTTTGTAGCTGCGACATTAATGTATTCTTTCTCTTCTTCACTTATCTCAGGGGCTGCGACTTCTGGTAAAGGAGCAGACTTACGTACTATATCAAAAGGATTTGCAGGCTCAAAAACAATCTTTCCTGCTGCACGCTCTGCTTCCTTTGCCGCCTTAATACGTGGCGTCAAATCAAAGGGATTTGCATCCTCTACTTGCCCGAAAGCAATAGAAAACACAAAGAGTAGAGAGCATAGTATAGAAATGCGTTTTATCATCTGAGGGCAAAAATAGAATTTGCACTTGATTATGAGGTAAGAATGAGCGTTTTTTTCTTAAAACTTTATCCCATAACTAAAAGAAGGCAAGATAGGTAGTGAATTTACAGCTCCAACTTGTCCCTCATGAACGGAAGGATATGTAAAGAATACATTTTTTCGATTGTAAGCATTATAAACACCTAAATGGATTTTATGCTTTAGACGTTTCTGATTGAAGTGTAAGTTGATGCCTGCATTTAAACGATGATAATCTGGTAATCTATCTGATTGAGGAATTGTATTTTGTCCTAAAATACTGGAAAAAGGAATATCACTTCCATCGGTCTGATTGGTCTCCATTGGGCGTCCAGATTGATACAACCAACTTATTGAAAAATCAAGAACATCATTAAGTCGATAAGTAGCAGCAGCAGTAATACCGTGTCTACTATCAAAACTATATGGTGTCTTCTCTCCATTAAAAATACGATTAGAGATAGCATACGAATATGTCAACCAACCAGTTAATTTTCCTCGTTGCTGCTCAAATGTTGTTTCAATTCCGAAAGACTCTCCTTTCCCTTTTTCTACAATATCCTCTCGATTAGTCGCATCAATATTTCGCTCAGAAAAACTCCCGCTAAAAACTAATGAATCTGGGTTAATACGCAAGACATTATCCATCCTCTTAGCATACCCTTCTATTCGCCAACTATTTTGTCGTCCTAATTTACCAGAGGCTCCTAAAGAAAATTGCCAAGCAGAAGGTGGAGGCGTTTTAGTACCAACAGGCACCCATAAATCTTCTGGCAAACCTGAGTCTCTCCTCGTTATCAGATGTAAAAATTGTGTCGTACGAGCCGCCGAGGCATTGATATTTAATTTTTCACTAAATGCATAATTAGTAGACAATCGAGGCTGTGGAATAAAATCTTTTCGTTCAGAACTGATAAAAGCAGACAAATGAAGTCCTGCATTTAATGTCCATTTATTCCGTTTATACTCTTCCTCGAGATAAAGATTAAATTCGCCTGTATTAATAATAGGGTTGTTATTATTATTTATTTCTTGAGTAGGGAAATTTTCAATTTCGTTTCCTCTGAAACGCAATTCTGAAAAACCAGGAATGAATTTTCGATTGGTTGCATTCACTCCAAAACGCAAATGATGATACTCATTTAAAAAATAATCAAAATCTGTACGAACAGATACATCAGCAATATTCGAATTATAAATACTGCTAAAACTCTCCGCAAATGCACCAAAGCCTCCGAAAGAAAACTCTAACTCAGATTCGGTTTCGCTGACATAAGTAAATGTACTAAAGGTTAGAGTAGTATTAGAGAAGAGTTTGTCATTGAAGAGGTGATTCCAACGTAGAGAAGAGATATTATTACCCCAATCCGTTTTATGCGTTCTTTTTTCATCTGCAAAAAATTCTAACTCGATTAAGTCTTCTTCTGTAATATCTTCTTGTTTTACTTCCTCTTCATCTGAAAAATTGTCTTGCCCTCCATAATAGCTTAAATAAACCTTATCTTTTTGACCTAAAGTGTAATGCCCTTTGATATTTATATCCGCAAACTTATAATTCATTCTTCCTTCCAAGTCCTGTTCTGCTTTTACTTTCGTTGATAATGGAATTAACCATGAATTGATGTGAGTTCTACGTCCAGAAAGTAAAAGTCCGCCTTTACCTTTGCCTAAAGGAATTTCAATAATTCCCTTTGTAGCCATTGTCCCTATTGTCAATTCTGAACTAAACTTCTGGTCATTTCCTTCTCTAGTCCTAACATCCAAAACGGAAGATATTCGACCATCATATCGTGCAGGAAATCCTGATTTATAAAATTTGACACTCTTTGCTAAATCAGGATTAAAAATAGAAAATAAACCAAAAGTATGAGAAGGATTATAGACAGGAACATCGTCTAATAAAATAAGATTTTGATCGCTATTACCTCCTCTCACATGTAATCCTCCAAAACCATCAGCGCCACTCTGAACACCTGGCATCATCTGGATGTAACGCATTACATCCGCCTCTCCAGCAGCATGTGGCATATGAGACAAACGCTCTAAAGGTAAGGTCGTCCCCTGCCCTGTTCCTGTGATGAAAACACTATCTTTTTGAGCAGTAATGACTACTTCAGTCAAGGTTAATGAAGGCTCTAGTGAAATATTAAAAGATTGACTTTTATTTAAATCTATTTCGACTATTTCAGTTTGATAGCCAAGATACGAGACCTGTAATTTAACTTTCCCTTGCTTAAATTTTTGGCTATAAAAACCATAGGAATTACTTGCGCCACCTTGCGAACTATTCAGCTCAAAGATATTCGCACCGACCAGTCTTTCTCCTGTTTGCGCATCTGTAAGATACCCACTGAGGGTGTACTTTTTTGCAACTTTACGAAAAAGTACAATACCGCTGTCTGAAAATTGAAATCCAATTTCTGTTCCTTCTAAGCAGTTTCGTAAGACGAATTTCAAAGGTTTATTCTTTGCGGCAATACTTATCTTTTCTTCTTTTTTGAAAAATTTTGGAGAGAAAGTGATATTGACATCTGCGCGTTCACTAAGGGAAAAAAGAGCCTTCGATATTTCTTCATTTTCCACTAAAAAATCCACAGGCTTATCCAGCACATTTTGTGCTGTTAAGCTGTGGCAGATAAGTAGTATTATGCCTAAAAGTATATTTTTCAGCATTCTTTTTTAGGTGAACGTAGTGTTGGTATTAGACTTTATGATTGATTCCCTTTTTACTCGTTACACTTCCCTCCTCTCAGAATATATTTCCCTTCCTCTTCTATCACCGTCGCCTGGCTAATATTTTTCAACAAATCCACAATCTTCGTATCTGTTTTATAATTACCAGCAATCTCACAATTCGCAATATTCTTATTTTCTAAAACAACAGAAACACCATATTGCTTTTCAATTACAGATAAAACGTTTTGTAAACTCGTTCCTGTAAATTTCAACTTCTTACGCTGCCAAGCCAACTCATTTAAATCCATATCTTTTGTCTCTGTCAATTGACTTGAAGTGTGGTCGTAAACTGCTTTCTCATTTACAGATAAGATTACTTTTTTCGCTGTTTCTTTACCTGCTACCTGTACTTTACCTTCGCTTACAGCAACTTCTGTTTTATTTTCATCACCTTCTGCTCGTACATTAAATGCTGTTCCTAAAACAGTTACTGTCGTTTGTGCCGTTAAAACCTGAAAGCGTTTTCTGATATTTTTTGTTACTTCAAAATAAGCCTCTCCTTCTAATTTCACTGAGCGTTCTGTCTCTGAGAAAACTTCAGGATAAGACAAAGTACTTCCTGCATTTAACCAGACCTTTGTCCCGTCCGCCAATTGTAGTTCTTGGATTTCTGTACTTGCGGTTACATTATTCCAAGTAATATCATTGCTACTTGAAAAATAATTGCGCATTAAAAAACCTGCAACTACCAATATCGCGCCCGCTGCTGCGATTCGCATCCAATTATTACGACGTACAGGCATTTGAACTGTTTTAGACGTTTTATTCAGACGAGCAGATACTTTCGCAAAATCTGCCTCATTGTCCAAATCAAAAGGCGGATCATAATTATCTGCCGAGTTCTTCTCGTACGCTCGCAACTCTTTTGCCTCTTTAGGACTCAATGTCCCTTCGACTTGCTTAGTAATTAACGCTATGTATTTATCTGTCTTCATGTTTTTCTGTTTGCGTATAGCCAAATAAACAGGTTTCTTTTTGACTTAGGGTCGTTTAAAAAATAACTTATAACAGTTTGAACATTCTTTCTTCCTTA
>CAZQTE010000378.1:0-5852 GCA_964595615.1 uncultured Saprospiraceae bacterium | reverse complement strand
GGATTTTCAAAGTGAAATTAAGCGAAAAATAGTCCTGTTTTAATGTTGAAATAAATATGTAAACCTACTTAATATTGACAAGCAAAATAATAAAACACTCACTCGACTTTACTCATGACAAAAATATATTCTTTTCTCTTTTTCATAGTTTTTTTCTTCACACAACAGGCTGATGCTCAATTCATTCTGAATGGAGAAGCCACCCAAGTTAGTGATAGTTGTTTTCAACTTACAGAAGATGAATTTAATCAAGTAGGCTCTATTTGGTTTGAAGAAAAGATTAGTTTAGACGAGAGTTTTGATGTGCTTATGGACTTATTTTTGGGTTGCCGTGACGCTGGTGCGGACGGCATTGTATTTGGGTTTCAACCTGTTAGCACATCTATAGGTGGCGCAGGTGGAGGTATTGGTTTTGCGAATGTGAGTCCTTCCTTTGCCATAGAGTTTGATACTTGGCAAAATCCTTCTGATTTAGCTGCCGACCATGTTGCAATTATCCAAAATGGAGAAATGAATCACAGTACGCCAGGCGGAACTCTAGCAGGACCGGTCTCTGCTAATGCATCAGGTGCTAATATCGAAGATTGTGAATATCACCAAATGCGCGTCACTTGGGATGTCATCACAAAGACAGCAACGGTTTACTTTGATTGTGAAGAACGGCTTTCTTATACGGGCGATATTGTCAATGATATTTTTGGTGGAAATCCAGAAGTTTTTTGGGGATTTACCTCGGCAACTGGTGGCGAACATAATGTACAAGAAGTCTGCTTTAGCTACACCTCTTTTTTAAATGGTTTTGAAGATGTTGTGATTTGTCCAGGTGGTGAGTATCAATTGGAGTTGAGTGGTGGAGAGACTTACTCTTGGTCACCTGTAGAAGGTCTAAGTAATCCTAATATAGCCAATCCTATTGCTTCGCCCGCTGAAACGACAACCTATATAGTCGAAGTTACAGATGAATGTAATGTGCCTTTCATGGATACAATTACCGTTTTTGTAGATGGCGATACAGTTCGTTTCGAATTGGCAAATGATACAACTTTATGTGACCCAGAAACGATTATTTTAGATGCGGAAAATGGGAGTCCAGCAACTTATTTGTGGTCGGACGGTTTGACAGAACCCATACGTGAGGTAGATTATTCAGGTAATTTTCAAGTCACTGTTACTTTGGATGATTATTGTGTAACTCAAGCAGGTGTCCGCGTTGATTATGCGATTGGACCACAAGCTGCCTTACCAGAAGACACAACACTTTGTTTGCGAAGTACCTTAGATTTGGATGTTACTATGCCTTTTGGTGGTGCAGATTATTTGTGGTCAGATGGCAGTTCTAGTCCTATTTTGACTATATTAGAAGAAGGAAATTATAGTGTAACTGTTTCTAATTTTTGCGGAATGGCGGTAGATGAGATTCAAGTGACTTATGATGTTTGTGATGCATTGTATATTCCAAATGCTTTTACACCCGATTTTGATGGCGTTAATGATGAATTTCGGCTTTATTCTGACGGAGATGTGAAGCAAGTTTTACAATTTGATATCTATAGTCGCTGGGGAGAATTAATCTTCTCAAAAAGCGGCACAGTCGATAATCTTCGTGATTTTAAATGGGACGGTACTTATAAAGGAAAACCTGCACCTGCTGGAGTCTATGTTTATGCAATTGATGTTATTTTTAAGGATGACTCGGTTCAATTATTTAAGGGAGATCTTAGTCTGATACGATGATAAGGAATGCGAAAATAATAGATTCAGAATCTATTATTTTCGCATTCCTAACGGTTATTTTAGATTGTTTAAGAACTTGTTTAAATTTTATAGATTAGGTCCTAAAAAGCCCTTATCTAAAATTAGTCTAAATAAATTTTGGACAATTAAGCCTCCCCGCTTATATTTGCAGCGGCGTATTTTCGTCTTATCTTTTTTCATTTTACAATGAGCAAAATTTCCGTCTTAATTGCTGATAATCAATATCTTATCCGAATAGGTCTAAAACACCTTTTATCGGCACAAAAAGAGATTGAAGTTGTCGGAGAATGCAGAAATGAAAAGGAATTATTAGAGAGATTACCAAAACTGCTACCAAATGTCGTCATTACCGACCATACTCAAATGGGTAAATTTGACGAAAATACCATTCTAAAGATAAAAGAGATTTCGCCCTCTTCCAACATCCTAATCATCAGCGCAGACAAAGACCGCAAGTCCATTTATCAAGTATTAGAAAACGGTATCACAGGTTTTTTAACCAAAGAATGTGTAGATAAGGAAATTTTGGATGCTGTAAGTGCTACCGCAAAAAACGAACGTTTTTACTGTAACCGCGTGATGAATCACATTATGGAAAAATCGTTTGGAAAAGAAGAAGAAAAGAAAACTCCGCTGTCTGATAGAGAAATTGAAGTAGTAAAATTAATAGCAGAAGGAAAAATAGCGAAAGAAATTGCCGCGGAATTAAATCTAAGTACGCACACGATTTATACGCACCGCAAAAACATCATGAAGAAACTAAAACTCAGTACAGCACCAGAATTGGTCTTATACGCAGTAGAAAATGATATAATCTAAAAATACAAAAAGGTGAGAGTACATGCAGCACTCTCACCTCTCACCTCTCACCTCTCACCTCTCACCTCTCACCTCTCACCTATTTACCACTAACCAAACGCACAGATAAGTCAAACTCATCATAAATCGTCTTGTCTCCTAAGTTATCAAAAAAGCTACCACTACCGTAACGTACATCATATTCTGAGCGGTCAATTTGAATATCTGTTGTCGCGATATTCTTACCCATTTCTTCCGTGATAGTTGCGATAAATTTCACTGGTTTTGTTGTATCTTTAATCGTCAAATCTGCTGTTACTTTATAACGGTTAACGCCGTTTGCTACCACATTGGTTAAGACAATCTTTGCTGTAGGATGCGTATCCGTAGCAAAAAAATCGGGGCTGTTTAAGTGTCCAACCAATTTTTGCGCATATTCACCTGTTAAATCTGTACAAGTGATTGATTTCATATCAATTGTTAGCTCACCTCCTGTCAATACACCGTCTTTGTAATCAAAAGAGCCGTCTTTAACGTTAATTTTTCCTGTATGTTCTCCTGTTACCTTGTAAGCTTTCCATACGATTTGGCTCGCCGCAGCGTCTACTTTAACTGATTTTGTGTCGTCACCGTTGTTTGTCGGATTAGTAAATGCAGACAAACCTAAGATTAAAACAGCTGCTGTGAAAAGTACTTTAAATGATTGCATCTTGAATTATTTTTAATTTTTTAAATTGATTTTAAAAGTTCACATGAAGAGATAAGTAGTCGGACATAATTATTTCGATAATTAAAACAGAGGGTATTTTTTGTATGATTTGGCATAGAAAACCGAATATAGCCGTAGCTACACGAGGATTTTGTATGTGAAATCAGGCGAAAAATAATCCTGTTTTAATAGTGAAATAATTGTGTCCGAGTACTTAAATCCTCTCCTCTTTATTGTGATTTGATTTTATTAACGCATGAAGTTATCAATTGTTTGCACAATTAATGTATATACATATATTTTTTTTTCAAAAAAAGCGAAATTTGATAAAGTTTCGCTTTCCAGACCTGAGCAAAAGTCTATTTTTTTATTTTTTTCTCCTCGTGTGCCCTTACTTTATCCAATAAGTCACTCAATTGCTGTGCTTCTTCGGTGGTTAAAACACTACGTATTTTTGCCATATCTTCCTCGATAGCCACCGAGGCTTCTCCTAATAAATTTAAACCCTTTTCAGTAATAGAAATATCCACTCGACGACGGTCATCTTCACAAGGCAAACGCTCAACCAAACCTTTTTGCTTTAACTTTTCAACTAAACGAGACGCATTTGACATTTTATCCAACATTCTCGCCGTCAACAACTTAACAGTAGCAGGTTGCGGATGCATCCCACGCAAAATACGTAAGATATTAAATTGCTGCTGCGAAATATTAAAAGGACGTAGAGTACGTGTATTATTACTCAAAACCTGCCCAGAGGTATAGAGAATATTAATCAGTGCTTTTTGATGTTCGCTGATGAATTTCTTTTGTTGTATGGCGTCTTCTATCTTCACAGTGTAAATTTAGCTACAATTGTATTAATTGTCAAAGTATTTAATCTGAATATTCTTAACAATACAAATAGACAAAAGGTTGTGATGTATTAGATTTCGTATTTAACGACTCTTTTCTTCGTTTTTAGTCCTAAAAGGTCTTTTACTTTGTAGTATAAACAAGGTGGAATAGGATATTTTATGTTATAATACTTTTAAATATTCCTCGATTTCAAACTTTTGGTAGTCTTTTTGTATTAATTGGTTTAATTTTGCGTTTGACACCCTAAAAACCTTGATTATTAATACCTTGTGTATTTAATTTTTCACGATACAACAGATAAACGGAATAGAAATAATAAGTTATGGAACAGAATGATAAAGAGTTAAAACTTGCCTACAACGAAAAAGGTGAAACAATTAGCCCAATATTGAGCGATGAAGTAAGAAACTTCCTCGTAGACATTGATGGCACGGTTACGGATGATATTCCGAATGAAGAACCAGAAAGAATGGCAACCTGCCTACCTTACCCTGATGCTTTGAAAATCGTTAATAAATGGTATGACGAAGGTCACATCATTACTTTTTTCACTTCTCGTACAGAAGAACACCGTGAAGTAACTGAAACCTGGTTGAAAAAACACAACTTCAAATACCATGGTCTGTTGATGAATAAACCACGTGGTGGAAATTACCACTGGATTGATAACCACATCGTTAAAGCAACACGCTTTAAAGGTAAATTCACTGATTTGGTAGTTGAGACGCGTGAGATTGAAGTTTTTGAATCGTAAAATAGTTGGAAGTTGTTGGTTGGTAGTTGGTGGTCATGTGTGACTTAGACGACTTTCAATTCGCATTCCATTTTGTAAAAAAGGCATTTCTGATTTGTTCAGAAATGCCTTTTTTCATGCTGTACAAGAAACGCTCGCCTACCAACTTCCAACCAACAACTACCAACTAAAAAAAATCAACTAACAACGGTCAACTGCCCCGCTCGATAGTACACCCTCGAATCCGCAGGTACACTTTTCGGCAGCCACACATTTCCGCCAATCACACTCCCCTTTCCTATCACTGTTTTTCCCCCTAATATCGTCGCTCCAGCGTAAATAACGACATTATCTTCTATCGTTGGATGTCGTTTCGTTTCTGCCAAATCTTTGCGGACACTCAAGGCACCAAGCGTGACACCTTGATAGATTTTTACGTTATTTCCTATGTTACAAGTGCCACCGATAACGATGCCAGTACCGTGGTCAATACAGAAACTTTCGCCAATTGTAGCTGCGGGGTGAATATCAATTCCAGTTTCACTATGCGCAAATTCAGAAAGAATACGCGGAATTAAAGGCACATTTAACTTGTGAAATTCGTGCGCTAATCTATGAATAGCAACGGCATAGAAACCTGGATAAGTCCGAATAACTTCTCGTGTATCACGAGCGGCAGGGTCTCCTGCGGAGATTGCTTCTGCATCTTTCATCAGTAAAGCATGAACATTTGGAAGGCGGTCAACAAACTGACTTTCAATGAGTTCTGGCGTTTGTATCAATTCTTCTTTTACTAAATCTAATATCTTATTCAAATCCAAACGAATGGTATTGAAGTGATTTTCAAATTCCCGATAACTGGTAAATTTTTTATCCGCTAATTCTGGAAAAAGTAGTTTTAGTAAGCCGTTGAGGACGGAACATACCTGCTCTGGCGACGGGATGTCGCGTGATTGCCAGTGGGACTGGTATAAGTTTTCGAGGAAGGAACTATTCATT
>CAZQTE010000377.1:0-5861 GCA_964595615.1 uncultured Saprospiraceae bacterium | reverse complement strand
CTTAATTCTTGTTTTTCTTAGGTCCTTTCACCTTTTTAACATTGAATTTATTATTTTTCACATTTGAGTCTATCATTCTACCTGAAGGGTCAATTTGCACGGAAGAAATCTTCTTTGACTTAATTGGAATTACAAATTCATAATCTGCATAAACCCATCCCCAATCTGGTAATACTGTCCAATTTTCATTTGTATTTTCATTCGCTTTACTACCGCGCATGATAGTCATTGGAATGTGAAACAACTCTGATTTTCCTGTCTTATAATTTACCAAAACATCTATTGGCATTGGAAAACCGCCATTGTTTCTCAATTGAATTACGGAAGTTTTCTTTTCCTGTGCATCTACTTTAACTACCTCATAATCAGGAAGTTTGGTAGTATTTACAAAGTATTCCTTGAACCAATCTAATTCTAATCCCGACTCTTTTTCCATGATACGCAAAAAGTCGTTTGGCGTCGGGTGTTTGAATTTCCAAGTATCATAGAAACGCAACATTCCTCGGTCAAATGCTTCTTGTCCAACGATATAATTAACTTGTTGTAAAAACACCGAACCTTTAACATAAGCTGCTACAGAGTAAGCAGAATTACGAGTAAAGTGGTCTGCATGGGTATTAAGTGGTTCTGAAATACCAGCTTTGTTATAATTTACTAAGCCTGCAACAGTTTCTGCGATTGGGTCTGCAACTGGTGTTCCAGGGATAAGACCTTGTTCTTTTAAGAAATTCATGGTGTGACTACTCCCAAATGAAGTAAATCCTTCATCCATCCATGAATACAAACTTTCATTGAAGCCTAAAACTCCCTGATACCAAGAGTGAAACATCTCATGAACCGTCACTCCTACCAAACTACCTAAATTACGGTGTCCTGTGATTAATGTCGCCATTGGATACTCCATACCACCGTCACCACCTTGTATAACTGTGTATTGCTTGTAAGGATATTGACCATATCTTGCTTCCATGTATGTCAATGCTTTATCCATTATACCAGGCAATTTTTTCCAATTCTCTTCATTATCGGCATCTTTTGGCTGATATAAATAGTGTAAAACAGTCCCATCTTCACGCACTTTTTTGATATGCTTATAATCAGGGTCAGCTGCCCAAGCAAAATCATGAACATTCTCAGCAGTAAAGTGCCATTTCAATTTATCGCCCGCAGGACGCATCAAAGCAGAACCTGTCATTTCGTAACCGTGTCCGACTTCGTTTGGATTTTGCAAATTTCCAGTTCCTCCAAGAAGGTAGCTTTTGTCAATGTTGATTGTTACATCAAACTTACCGAAAATTCCGTAAAACTCACGTCCGATATATGGATTAGCATGCCAGCCCATATCATCGAATTCTGCCATTTTAGGATACCATTGTGTCATTGAATAACGAATGCCTTCGCTGCCATCACGTCCACTTCTACGAACTTGTAAAGGAACTTGAGCATTGAATTCCATTTCGAAAACAGCAGTCGCACCTGGAAGGATAGCATTTGGTAATTCAACCTCTAAAATAGTTCCTACTTCATTAAATGTTGCAGCTTTTCCGTCAACCGTCAAACTAGTAACTCTCTGATAACCAATCTCTTCTGGCTTCAATTTAGAAATTCTATCTGATACTCTTTTGTCTGGGTCTTTAATAGTGCGAGAACGTTCATCCATCATACTGCCTGGCTGAAATGCATTGAAATAAAGATGGTAAAAAGCACGATTCAAAGTATCTGGGCTATTATTTGTATAGCGCAGAGTTTGTGTTCCCGTAAATTGATTGGTGTTTACATCCATGTCGATATTCATGGTGTACTCGGCATATTGTTGCCAGTAGTTTCTTTGTGCTGTTGCAGTGAAAGAAACTGTTAGTAGAAGGGCGATTAACGCGTTTTTCATGTATTTTTAATTAATGGTTGATTAGTTTAATGGTTGATTATCTTGCTTTTGAACACGGTATTTACAGTAATCAACTTCAAGTTTTAGTTATTATCAGCGAATAGATTTTCGTCTAATATTGTATTATTATCATTAGGCAAAGAGGTATCAATATCCCCCCACAACTTAGACCAGTCAGACCAGCCATAAATTTTTGCCAACAAAAGTATAAAAATAAACGAACCTACAAGTCCAGCTATTGTCATTGTATTGATGTTCAATTCTTGCATGGTGAATAAGGCAGGGGTTTTCAAGGCAGATGCACTGAAAGTGACCATAGTTGCACCATAAATATTATTAGCAGCGTGTACACCTAGAGCTAACTCTAAGCTATCATCCATTAGGGTGATAATACCGAGCATTAGACCAATTTGAATATAATTGACCATCATTATTCCAACTCCATATTCTTGCACTTCAGGATTGGCGATGTGCAATAATCCAAAAATAACAGAAGTTACAATCAAGGGAACCCAACGTTTCCCTGTTGCTAAACCCAATCCCTGCATCAAGTATCCACGCATCAATAATTCCTCAAATGAAGTCTGAATCGGCAAAAGCAATAGGGAAATGAGAACTAAAATGAAAAATTTAGAACCATCAAATTGGAAGGCATAATTACTTGGGTCTAGGAAATAACTGACTAATTCAAAGACACCCATAAAGGCAAACCAGAGTAAGGCTGCTGTAAATATTTTCTTGTAATTAATTGATTTTGAAGGAGTAATAAGCGTTTTAAATGGACGTTTGTGTAACATTTTCATGGAAAACCATAGTCCTAATACGCCACAACCAAAAGTCAAAATCATGAAAAACAATCCATAATTAGCATCTATGCCTAATTTTTCAAAATTCAAATCATTACTCATTTCTTGCATCGCATTCATCATGTCTGCCCCCTCGGGTAAACCTGCCATGATGCCTCCTAGAAAGACAAATCCTCCAAGGACTTGCCAGGCTAAAAATATAATGAATATAGATGCAATGTATAATCCTAATCCATTTTTGCCTTGTTTTGCTGCTTGAAAAAACATTTTTTTACGGTTGACGGTAAACGGTTGACGGGCGCTTTGCTTGACGGTCTTCCATATTACCTTGGGTTAGTTGATATTTTATTTTGCGGCTTCTGCCTTCATTTCTGCTGCGCGTTCTGCTCCTAAGTAATTGTCTATGACGGAATGTGCACCATAAATAACTGGTGTAAGTGCCGCTGCGACAAATGCTTTGTAAATGTAGTTCATTGTCCCGACAGAAAGAAATAATCCCCAATCCCATGCTGGCGAAGTTAATAAACTATTCCAGCCCATTAACTCACAAAGTTCGGGTCCTCCCTTAAATGCAATATATAATACCACAAAACTATCAATAAACTGTGAGACTAAAGTCGAACCTGTGGCACGTAGCCAAATTTTGTGTTCACCTGTTAGCTTTTTGATGCGATGAAAGGTAAATACATCGATTAATTGACCAAATAAGAAAGCTAAAACGGAACCGATGATGATTAATAAGCCCTGTCCGTATACTTTAGAAAAGGCAGTTTGCATGTCTGGGACGCCAGTTTCGGCATTCTGTCCGACCCACCAATCTGCTGGGGTTAAGGCTATTGCGCCATAAATCATTATGAAAGCATAAACAATTAAACCGACCGTTAGCCAAGAGAGAAATTTCACACCTTTTTGTCCAAAATATTCATTGATTACATCAGTCATAATGAAAACGACTGGCCACAATAAAACGCCTGCCGACAACTGTAAAGAACGCTCAGAACCGAAGATATTCCAGTTTAGAGGTTCGATACCAATTGTGTCTTCTAGGGAGAATATTTTTGCACCAATAAACTCTGCTACTAAGGCATTTGCCACGAAAAAACCTGCTAAAATGAGGAATAATTTGGTTGACTTATCTGATAGTATGTTACTGTGTATCATTTCAAAGTTTTAGTCATTGGAGCAGCGGGTAGACCAGCAGAATTATATAAATTTGCAGTATCAGGATTATCCGCCCAGGCATATTTAAGCTGTGTTGGATTACTAACTTTCTCAGACCAGATTTTCACTTGGTTTGGTTTAACAATTTCGGCTTTCGCCCAATGAAAAACACCTTTTTCATCAGCAATAGCGAAGCCTTTTAGCTCATTTTCTCCTGATTTTATTTCCAAGCCTTTACCTTCGTTTTCATAAGTTAAGATTAAAGCATTTTTTTCCGATTTCACATCTATTATTCGTGGACTTTTATAAATTAAATCCGTCTCACCATATACTTGAGCACGTGCTGCGCGTGCTAACCTCTGCCCTACTGTTTTCTTGTCTTTTGGATGAATATCATCTGCTTCTCCAGCGTCAATAATGATAGCTTCGGCAGTGTGCTCTAAAGATAAGGCTGCTGATTGAGATTGACGTAAAACTGCCCAACTAGACTCTTTATTTGCATCTTCTGTTGAATTCATAAAATTGGCTAATTGAACCCAATAAAATTTCATTTCAGGTTCATTTCTTATTGAACGCCAGTCAGTTATCATGTTCTTAAACAAATTTGCATAGTCAATTGCGTCTTGTCCTCCAGCATTACTTTCGCCTTGATACCAAATGACACCACAGGCAGAATACCGGTTTAAAGGATGCATCATTTTGTTGTATAAAACGGCTGGTTGGTGCTGCATTTCGGTCATAAAGTCAACTTTTCCTATTTGCATTTTCCAATCACCAGACAAAGGAATTTTTTCCTCTCCCATTTGTAAAAACATCTCTTCAGCAGCACCATGAAAACCGCCGCCGCCATATCCGTCCTCGACTTTTACTGCGATGACATTATTGCCTTTTTTGAGTGTATTTTCAGGAATATCATATACTCTCAAAGCGTCCCAAGCTTGGGTAGAACCAACGAGTTTTCCATTGATATAGGTATCGTCATTGTCATCAATTGCAGAAAGGCTAATTTTAGAAGTTTGATTGGCTTGAGTTGCGCTTAATTCTACCTCTTTTCGATAATAAACCTCACCATTCATATTTGGGAAACCATTGAGTTCCCATGCACCCGGTAAAATAGCGTCTTGCCAATTTTCAGTAGTGAAATCCTCATTTTTCCAAGTATCATTTGTAATTTCTGCTGGAATTTTCGAGTATTTCTGTGCTAAGACTTCAAACTGCTTTCGCTCCTCTTCAATAGCTTTCATATTCGCTGTTTTACCTGACTTTTCAAGTAAGTCTTCTGACATCCATGCCTCGATTCTGCTACCTCCCCAAGAACTGTGCAGCAAACCAATTGGTACATCATGGTTTTCAATAATACTTTTAGCAAAATGAAATCCTACACCCGTAAAATCACCAATAGTTTCTGGGCTTGCAACTTGCCATTCCCCAGCATCTAAATGATTTGAAGGTTTGTAATCATAAGTTCGATTGACCTTGATATGGCGAATATTAGGCAAATTACCATAATTAATAATGCTATCCATTTCCTCCGACTGCGCTACTGTCCATTCCATATTTGATTGCCCAGAACAAATCCAAACATCTCCAAAATACAAATCTTCTAAAACTATACGTTGCTTTCCACTTGTTACAGTCATTTGGTGCGGTCCTCCTGCCTTAAACTTAGCTAAAGGTATCTCCCACTCTCCTTTTTCATTTGCTTTACCACGAAATTTATAATTATCTAAAGTCAGAAAGATGGAAGCGTTGGGAGCAGACCATCCCCAGACATTTACCATTTTTCCACGTTGTATAACGGCATGATTTGTATAGACTTCGGCTAATTTTAAATCTTGAGCTGTTAGAGTAATTGTAAAAAGTAAGAAGATAAAAATTGTTAAACGCATGATTATGAATTATGTATTATCAAAAATATTCGTTCTTCGTCAAATCGTGTGACAGGAAAAAAAGAAAAAGCTAAAATCAAATAATTACTTAGGTTTTTATTTTTTTCATGTCACTTTCAC
>CAZQTE010000376.1:0-5865 GCA_964595615.1 uncultured Saprospiraceae bacterium | reverse complement strand
CTGACTTGTTCCCGTTCTGACTTGTTCCCGTTCTGACTTGTTCCCGTTCTGACTTAGAAAGGAGTGTCTTAGATATTTTATGGGCAAAATGGGAACAAGTCAAAATAGGAATAAGTCAGGGTGGAAATCCTGCAATCCCGTTAATCCTGTCTAAATTTTTTCTATTGCTATGTGCAGCATAAATAATCATAAAATTACCTTTCCTGACACCCACACTACAATAATTCATACTTAATCGAAGAGAAATCAACGTACCTTTACAGAAAATAAGGACAAGGATATTCTGAATTTTGAACCATCATATTGATTGCGTCACGCGCATTCAAAATTCATCATTCAAAATTCAAAATTTTTAGGAAGTATGAATACAAAAATCTACATCACTGCTGGTATTTTCGTGCTCATCATGTGCGCCTCTCTCATCCCCGTGCGCAATGAAGCGAATACATTTCACACCGAAGCCGAATTAGCTGCCTACGAACAAATGCTAATTTCTCCACCACCACCGCCTGTGGATAGTAATCTTATTTTTCCACCCTCGTCTGCTTGTGAGGGATGTCATGGATTTGATGAAGCAGAATTTGCGTATGTCACACAGTATGGCGAAGAAGTCAACGTATTTGACGATTGGCAAGCAACAATGATGGCAAACTCTGCAAAAGACCCTTTTTGGCGTGCAAAAGTGAGTCATGAAGTCCTATTACATCCCGCAGAAAAAGAAGAAATAGAGACCAAATGTACTTCGTGTCATGCACCGCAAGGACACTACACGGCGATATTACGAGGCGAGCCACATTATACTATGGAAGATTTATTGTTAGATACTATAGGTTTGGACGGTGTAGGTTGTGGTAGTTGTCACATGATGTCTGCGACGGGCTTGGGAGATTTGAATAGTGGAATTATCAATTACGATACAACACGGACGATTTTTGGACCATTTCCAGGACCTTTTAGTGGACCGATGATGGAATTTTTGGGATATACACCGACTTATGCGCCGCATATCAATGAAGCTGGTTTGTGTGCTTCTTGCCATTCGCTTTTGACGGAGACGCATGATTTGGAAGGCAATAATTTAGAGACAAAATTTGTGGAACAAGCAACTTACCAAGAGTGGCAAAATTCATTTTACGAAAACGAGCAAACTTGTCAGCACTGTCATATTCCTCAATTGGAAGAAGAAATTGTGATTTCGTCTGGATATAGTTTTTTAGAAGGACGCGCGCCTTTTGGTCTTCATGATTTGGTTGGAGCAAATACGATGATGTTGGGTTTAATGCAAGAAAATAAAGAAGCATTAGAGATTGAAGCGAGTGATGCAGACTATGCAGAAACCATTCAGAAGACTTTTGATATGTTGCAAGGACAGTCACTAGATTTAACTTTGGAATATCAAAATGAGACCGCAGATTCCTTATTTTTTGCATTAGAATTAGAGAATAAAGCAGGGCATAAATTCCCTTCTGGTTATCCTTCGCGTCGCGCGACGGTGGAGTTTGTCGTGACTTCAGAAATGGGTGATACACTCTTTCAATCGGGTGTACATGAACCAGATTATGAAGTGAAAGGTCGGGATGATGATTTTGAAAATCACTATGATATTATCAATTCAGAAGACCAAGTCCAAATCTACGAATTTGTCATTGGAGATGTAAATGGCGACCCGACTACAGTCTTAGAACGCGGAGCTATTGCCTTGAAAGACAATCGTTTAGCACCTTTAGGGTTTACGACTACGCATGTAGCTTATGACACTACACGTATTGTTGGACAAGCTGAATTTGATGCAAATTTTAATAAAGATAATGGCACTGAGGGAACAGGAAAAGACTCGCTTTTCTATCATATTCCTTTGAATGGATATTTTGGTGCGGTGAATGTATCAGCGAAAGTTTGGTATCAGTCTTTGCCACCAGCATGGATGACCGAAATGTTTGCAGAGACAACGCCAGAGATTGAGACTTTTCGAGTGATGTTTGATGCAGCAGACCGTTCGCCCGTTTTGGTGGAGGAGCAAAATTTATCGATTGGTTTTGTGGGAGTGAGTTCGATTGATAAGCCAACATTTGCTGAACGTACACGAGTATTCCCAAATCCGACGCCAGGTTGGATTACATTAGATTTACCTGAAAATGCAAAAGTTGAAAAGATTGAAATTAGAAATGTGAATGGGCAAAAAGTAGGAGATTATTCTAAGAATGAAAGAATGTTCTTACTGCCGAAGAAAGGCGTTTATTTGATTTCTATTTATGATACAGAAGGAAAACAAATGACAGAAAGGGTAGTGGTGGAATAAGATTGTTAAACTCAGGTTCAAGTATCAAATTCAAGTTGAAAAAACGCGCTTGAATTTTATCCTTTTAAAGGGGTTTCTCATAAAAAATATTTCAGTTGATTTGCTTCCGAAAAATCAAAAATCGCCAAAATTTACCCCGACTCCCGACAAAAGTACGGGACAGGCTCTAAAGGGAGTTTTGGCGATTTTCGACTTTTCTCCCTTTAGGGTCGGGGTAAAAAAAGTCGAAAATTGCTAAAACGGATTTTTATGAGAAAACCCTCTATCCTTGCACAATCGCCACACCCGAACTACTCCCTAATCTATCCGCGCCAAGTTCAATCATTCTCATTGCTCTTTGTCTATCGCGGATACCTCCCGAAGCTTTAATTTTGACGCTTTCAGGTAGATTTTTGCGTAGTAATTCGACAGCCTTAAAAGTCGCTCCGCCAGCCTTACCTGTTGAGGTTTTGACGTAATCAACTTGTCTTTCTGTGCAGATTTCGCACATTTTGATAACTTCTTCCTCTGTCAAAAGGGAAGTTTCTAAGATGACTTTAATAATTTTTCCGCGCATATGTGCAGCACTGACACAACTATCAATATCACTACTGATATAGTTCCAATTTTTATCCTTTACGGCTGCGATATTAATAACGACATCCAATTCATCCACACCTTCATCGATAGCCCGTTTGATCTCTTCTACTTTTGCAAAAGTACCTGAAAATCCTAATGGGTAACCAATAACGGTCGCAACCTTCACATTTGTACCTTTCAATAATCGACCTGCACTGACTACAAAATAAGGAGGCACACATACCGCTGCAAAGCCATGTTCTTTAGCTTCATTGCAAAGTTGTTCTATTTGTTCTTGATTACAATCTGTCTTTAGATTAGTATGGTCTATTGTCGCTGCAATATTCATTCTTTCTTCTCTCATGGTGTATTCTCTCCGAAGTGCTTCTTTTGTTAATAAAGTCGCAAGGTATCATAAAAAAATTGACTCTGAAATAGTTCTACTATTTTTTTTAGAGAGAATATTATTATTTTTCAAAAAAGTATAAGATTTTTTCGTTTTGAAGGTGTTGAACAATTTTAAAATTAGCGACCTTCTATTTAATCAGTCACTTTTGGGTGGTGAACCTTTTAGATTAGTATTTGATTTACGTGACAAATAGGACTATTTTTCGTCTGAAAAGTGTTAATACAAACAGAAAGTTGTTGAATAGTGAAACATTTTTTCAATTACATAATAAGTTCCGATAAACTGCTTGTTTAAAACTTCATTTTGTCGTGGATTTTGCGTTCTTTTGCACTACTGAAATATTAAAAAGCATATTGGAAGATGTTATGCAAGAAACTTTAAATATTCGATTATAAGAATATGCTAATATTTAAATGTCAAAGTCCAACATCTTCACTGATTAATGATAATTTTTTGGCTCTATATCTTTCTGACAAAAAAAACGAAAATCCAAAAAAGGAAGCTTAATCCTTATTTTCGAAATCTGAGAATACGCACAATAATCTGAGCCGTTTTTTACAAAACTAAACAGACATAAAACGAGGGGACTCTTAACTACATGAAATTATTTAACTTTTTTTCACAAGAAATAGCGATTGATTTGGGTACTGCAAATACTCTTATCATCGAAGACGGCAAAGTAGTCGTTGATGAACCTTCTATAGTAGCAATTGACCGAAGCACTAAAGAGGTCATCGCAGTAGGGTTGAAGGCAATGCAGATGCACGAAAAGACCCACGAAAATATAAAAACCATTCGTCCTCTACGAGATGGTGTAATTGCAGATTTTCAGGCAGCAGAGAGTATGATTGAGGGGATGATTAATCAGATAGGTCAACGCAGAAAATTCTTCTCACACCTCAAAATGGTTATCTGTATCCCGTCGGGTATTACAGAAGTAGAAAAACGTGCTGTTTTTGACTCTGCGGACCACGTAGATAGTAAAGAGACTTACCTTATTCATGAACCTATGGCAGCCGCTTTAGGTATTGGTTTAGATGTAGAAGAGCCTGTTGGTAATATGATTATTGATATCGGAGGTGGTACCACTGAGATTGCTGTTATTGCTTTGTCTGGTATCGTAACGGACCAATCTATCCGTACGGCAGGTGATGAGTTTACAGATGATATCATGGGATACATGAAGCGTCAACATAATATTTTAATTGGTGAGCGTACTGCTGAGCAAATCAAAATTCATGTTGGTTCTGCATTACATGAATTGCCAGAAAATGAAGCACCAGAAGATTATGCTGTTAACGGGCGTGATTTGATGACGGGTATTCCAAAACAGATAAAAGTTTCTTACGGCGAGATTTCTCACGCATTAGATAAATCAATCTCAAAAGTCGAGGATGCAATTTTGCGTGCCTTGGAAAACACGCCACCAGAGTTAGCATCTGATATTTACCGTAATGGTTTATATTTGACAGGTGGTGGTGCTTTATTGCGCGGTTTGGATAAGCGTATCGCACAAAAAACTAAATTGCCAGTCTCTGTAGCCGAAGATCCATTGCGTGCCGTAGTACGTGGTACAGGTATCGCGCTTAAAAATACAGAACGTTTCTCTTTCCTAATCGACCGCAGAAGCGTGTAAAAAGAAGAAAAGTTGTAAAGTTATAGAGTTGTAAAGTTTTGCAAACTCCTAACTTTACAACTCTTCAATTTTAAAACTTTCCAACTTTTTTCTTTCTCAATTCACTAAAAAATGCGCAAACTCTTCCTACTGTTTCTACGTAATGGAGGACTGTTAGCTTTCGGACTCTTGGAAGTTATCAGCTTGTTTTTAGTGGTGCAATTCAATCCCGATCAGGAAAAAATATTTTTTAATTCTCTCAATAATTTCGTTGCAGGAACGGATGCTATTTCTCAGAATACTTTGGATTACCTTCAATTGGACACCTATGCGGATAGCTTAGCGAGAGCGAATGCGCAGATGTTGGAGAAATTGGACAACGCTATTTTTATTCATCAAATAGAAGAAGATAGTATCAAAAGGACAGAATGGGAACAGCAGTACGTATTGACTTCTGCTAAAATTGTAGACAAAACGGTATCGCGCAAGAATAATTTTTTCATCCTCAATCGAGGAAAAAGACACGGAATCAAGAAAAATTCAGGAGTTATTACTGAAAAAGGTCTAATCGGAGTTGTCGTAGATGTCTCCAAGGATTATGCACAAGTGATGACTGTTTTACATCAACAATCGAGATTGAGCGCAGCATTACGTCGAACGGGAGATTTTGGAGCATTAGTATGGGATGGTGATGATGACCGTTTTTTGAGTTTAGTAGATGTACCCAAACACGTAAAGCCTATCAAAGGGGACACTATACAAACTAGTGGCTTTTCACAGATGTTTCCTGAGGGTGTAATGGTTGGTAAAATTGAAGAGTTTGATATTGAACCAGGTAGTAATTTTTATGATATAAAAGTCCGTTTGTCAGAAGATTTACGGACGGTTAAATACGGCTATATCGTAGACAATTTAAAGCGGGCGCAGATTGATTCACTAAAAGCAGGATTGTTTGAATAATTTTGAATAAATAATTTGAATGTA
>CAZQTE010000375.1:0-5904 GCA_964595615.1 uncultured Saprospiraceae bacterium | reverse complement strand
ATTTTATTATTTTTTAAATTTCAAAACGAAATATGTTCCCCTTCAGGGGTTAGGGCAGAGCTGTTAAGTTCTTATGATTTTTATAAAAATTCAAATTCAAGCACAAATTCAAATTCAAAACGGCACTCGACAACCGATTATTATTTGCGATTAACAGCTTGAAGCTTATTTTAATTTTTGAAAAAAATCTATTTTTTCAGCACTTAACAGCTCTGGGGGTTAGGGTACCTATACAGATGGGTAATTAGTTGGTGACCTTGAAGAGGTCAACAAAAATAGCCTCAAGCGAAGCTTGAGTTAAATATTAAGCTAATCGGAATGACTTTGAAGAAGTCGACAAGTAAACTATTAGCTTCCGATAAATTTCGCCTGACCGTAAATCATTTGTACGGAGGACTTAGGAATGAAACTGATATCTTGTTTTTTTCTAACAATGTGTTTTTTTTTGTAGACTTCTTCAAAGTCGCTCCATCTACACTAATATTTAACCCCAAGCTTCGCATGGAGCTACGCTTGTCGACCTCTTCAAGGTCGCAATTCATAAAACTGCAAAAAGTCTAAATTAAATTTGCCCATCTGTATAGGCAAGTACAAACTCCAGAATAAATACAAGATGATATATTCACACTTATCTATTTTCTAAAACTAGGTCCAATTATCACAAAATTCTGCTGATGTTTTACGCGCAAATTTTGGATTTAAATGGTATTTGAGAAGAGGGAATTCGTAGTCAAAAAAATGATTGGGGATTTAACTTAAAAACTTAAATCCCCAACCACTTTTTTTCCCTACTTTTGCCCCTAATGAATAATGCAGACCCAAAAGAAACAGCAAAGCTTTTTTACCGCGAATTAGAGAAAATCAACTCTAATGAAGCACTCGATTTATCTGAAAAAAACGAAGCCTTATTTCGTTTAACAGAATTGATATTTATCCACGCAACGGGTAATCAAGGCTTGCAATTCACGACGCTTTTCGCCCGAATGGCTTATGCTTTTCATCAATATGACATACCTAAAAGGTCGCAGTATTTTGTACATTTATTTCGTAGAAAATACCGCAAAAAAAATATCACTGAGCCACAAAAAGTATTTGATTTAGGTCTGCGTGTAACCGCTGGCATTATCGAAAACATCTACGCAGAACCACCACATGAAACTCTGCGGACTGCCTTACCCGTTCAATGGCCTTTTCCATTTTCTTCACCAGAAATCAAAGCCTTTAAGCCACGTGCACGCGTCTTGATTTTAGAAGATGATGAGGACAAAAATCAATTCATCGCACGCGACCAAGAACGCCCAGATAATATCATTCGCGTTCAATACAATATCCCTGACCGCAACGAAAATTTTAATCCAACCATCCGTGTTATTCGTTCCTCTTTTGGTTTACCTGTCACCGTCAATCTCATTGATACTCAGATAGATAAGGACAATGTGTACCGTCCGCAAGCCTTTGTGGTAGAACCAGATTATTTGACAGATGTGACCGCAGTAGCAGAATGTTTTAAGGACTTTGGAACAGAACCCGTTTTGTATTTATTGAAGAAATTTTTGCCTTTTGAACAGACAAAATATACGCTTTTAGGTCATATCGCCAATTTCTTTTTAGACGAAATAATGAACGACCCAGAGGCAAATTTCAGAGATACTTTCCCCAAGGTTTTTCATCTCAATCCATTGGCTTGGGCGGCTATGGATGATAGCATTGTGCGCGAAATTTACAATAATGCCAAGTCGCATTGGGTTCATTTGAAGTCTAGCGTCATTCAAGATTTTAAAAGACAAGGAATCAATTCTAATGAATGCTATTTAGAGCCTTCTTTTTATTCTGAAAAGTATGGTTTGCAAGGTCGTTTGGATGTTTTTTATAAAGACGGGAAAAAGTCGGCAATTGTCGAGTTAAAATCGGGTTCAGTCTGGAAACCCAATCAATATAAAATCGCGCACAATCACTTTACACAAACCTTGCTTTACGACTTAATGATTCGCTCAGTTTTTGGAAAAGAAGCAGACCCTCAAAACTATATTCTCTACTCTAAGGAGGAATTGAATCAACTCCGCTATGCGCCACGTGTAAAAGCGCAACAATACGAGGCATTGCAATTGAGAAATCAGTTGGTTGGTTTAGAGAAACGTCTGGCGAGTTTGCATACGGGTACACCTCCTCCCGATGCGCGTGTCGGCAGTATGGACGGTAAGTCTTTCTTCAGTTTTATCCGTCCAGGTCGTTATCCGAAATTGACAGGTTTTAATGGCAAAGATTTAGAACTTTTTGAGGGCGTCTGGGCAAATATGACAGTTTTAGAACGCGATTACTTTACTTCATTCGTCTCCTTCATTGCCAACGAACACCAACTCGCCAAAACAGGTCAACAAGGTCGTGACCGCGCCAATGGAACAGCAGCTTTATGGTTAGATAATCTATCGGAAAAAGAAGAAAAATTCAATATCATCTATGGCTTGACTATTCACGAAGAACAAGTGCAAGATGATGAACCTCTCATTACTTTCAAACGCACTCCAGGGCGCACCAACCCTCTCGCCAATTTCCGAAAAGGCGATATTGCTATCCTCTACCCTGCTGATAATGAAAATGACACGGTTTTGCAATCCCAGATTTTCAAATCTAACATTATTGAAATCACAAAAGAGTCTATCACAATAACATTAAGATTTCGTCAGTTTAACAACCGTGTTTTTACCGAACATACCTACTGGAATCTGGAACACGACCTCATGGACAGCGGCTACACGGCGATGTACCGCGGCTTGTTTGCCTTCATGCGTAGCCCACAACACAAACGCGACCTGTGGCTCACTTTACGCGCACCTAATAAGCCAAACTCTTTAGAAATTACAGCGCCAACAGAATTGACACAAGAGCAACAACATATTTTCAAAAAGGCAATTTGCGCGCAAGACTATTTCCTACTCTGGGGACCTCCAGGTACAGGAAAAACGAGCAAAATGCTCAAAAACTTGGTAGCGTGGCTCATTGAAAATACCGAAGAAAACATCCTACTTTTAGCCTACACCAATCGCGCCGTAGATGAAATAAGCGAAGCCATTCACAGCATCGAAAGTCTACCAGAACCTGGCTTTTTACGTCTCGGAAATAAGTATTCAACGGCTCCTCAATGGCGCGATAATCTGCTCAGCACTCAAACTGCTGGCATCAAAAAACGGGACGAATTGCGCGGTATAATTCAGTCACATCGCATTTTTGTCGGCACAGTAGCGGGTTTTGCGAATAAGGCGACTTTGTTGCAGATGAAGAAATTTGACCGTGTGATTATTGATGAAGCATCGCAGATATTAGAACCAAATTTATTGGGCTTACTCCCTCGTTTTGAGCAGGTTATGTTGATTGGTGACCACCAGCAATTGCCTGCCGTTGTGGTACAAAATGAGAAGATTTCAGAGTGTAAAAATGAGTCTCTCCATGAAATTGGCTTGAAAAATATGCGTAATTCCCTCTTTGAGCGCTTGTACTTGCGCTGTATTGAAATGAAATGGAATTGGGCTTATGACCGTCTGAGTCATCAAGGGCGAATGCATGAGGATATTATGCATTTTCCAAATGAGGCATTTTACAAAGGTGGATTGAAGATATTGCCAGCAGAAATCCCATTTTCTCTGACCCAAAAAAGTCCATTGACCTATAAACTACCCAATGATGCCACAGAATTGGAAAACACTTTGGCGAACAAGCGTTTTATTTTCCTCCCTACCCGCATCGATGGACAAAATGCCAATCCAAAAACGAATGTGCATGAGGCAAAATTATTGGCGAAATTGGTCAAAAGTTATCAGCGCATTTACAAGGAAAACAATCTGGATTTAAGCGAAAAAAGTATCGGTATCATCACGCCTTATCGGGCACAAATAGCGCAGATACAGGAGGTTTTGGAGCAAGACGGACAGGATTTAAGTAAAATCACAATTGATACAGTAGAACGCTACCAAGGTGGCGCACGAGACATTATTTTGATTTCGCTGTGTACCAATTCGATTAATCAATTGGCATCTTTGGTTTCTGTATCGGAGGAAGGTGTGGATAGGAAGTTGAATGTGGCTCTGACGCGGGCACGGCAACATGTGGTAATTTTGGGGAATGAGGAGATATTGCGAGTAAATGGAATTTATGGGAATTTGATTGATTTTTGTGGAGCTTGAAATGTATCTTTACGCGAGCAACAACAATAAACCTCCTAACTATGAGTAAACCCAAAGCACACATCTCCCCTCTTTCTCATCGAGGTGGAGAATTTATAAAAGTAGAATTACCGAATACGGATGAGGCGAAAAATCTAATTCGCTCAGTGACAGGTCGGAAATGGAGTCAAACGCATCAATCTTGGTATGTACCAAAGACGGCGGCAGCTTATCAGGAATTGAAAGAAAAATTTGAGTTGTCAATTAAGTCAAATAAAGACTCCGAAGAATTTGTAAATATTGATGCAAAAAAGTCTAAGTCTGTTCCTGTAATAAAATCTCCGCCCCCAAATTTGATAACAAGAACAGAGGACAATATTTCTCCCTCCTTTGTTGAAATCAAAAACAAAGATGGCGGGATGCAAAAGCGCGTAATTGGTAACAAAATCATTCTATTACCAGAGAAAGAAACGCGTTTTAAAGTCTTTATTCCTTTTGATAAAAAAGGCTGGATATCAGCTGTGAAGGAAATACCTGGACGGGCCTGGAATATGGAGGAGAGTTATTGGTCCGTGCCTTATGTGAAAGATAGTTTTCGTAGGATTTGGGCACTGGGTAAAGACAATATATGGTTGAACTTTGCGATTCGTGATGACATTGCTGAAAAAATTGATTTACCCAAGAAAAAGCAATCCAAACGTAAGCCCAAAGTGCAGTTATCCGAAGTACAAAAAGCAGCTAAGACTGCTTTAGAAGAGAAATTTATTTTAGAAGGAAAAGCTTGGAGAACGATTAAGACTTATTTGGGTTTATTTACCCAATTTCTTCTATTCAATAAAGATATAAAACCGTCATCGATTAGTAAAAAGCAGATAGAACAGTTTTTGATTTATAAGAAACGGGACGAGAATGCTTCTGATAGTCAAATGCATCAGATTATCAATACGCTCAATGCTTTTTACATTCGTATATTGGGTCAAAATGAGAAGGTGAGTACCTTAATACGTCCTAAAAAGAAGAAAAAAATTCCTAATGTTTTTTCGGAGGAAGAAATCGTCAGATTACTTAAAAGTTGTGACAATTTAAAGCATAAATGTATTTTAATGCTTGTTTACTCTGGAGGTTTACGTAAAAGCGAGGTTCTTAATTTGAAACCTGCTGAACTTGATTTTGATAGAAAGACGATTTTTGTCAATAAGGGTAAAGGCGGTAAAGACAGATTTACTTTTTTTAGTGTTTCAGCTCAAAAATATTTGAGAGAATACCTAAATCAATACCGTCCTAAATACTATTTATTTGAAGGACAAACGGGTGGACGGTATAGTGATTCGAGTGTACAAAGTATATTTCAAGCGGCTCGTATTAAGGCCAAAGTGAAGCCTCATGTAACATTACATGGTCTGCGACATAGCTTTGCTACGCACTTAGTGGAGAAAAATGTCCCGTTACATGTAGTACAAGAGCTACTGGGACATGAATCTATTAAGACGACCGAAGTTTACTTACATGTTTCTAATAAATTTAGGAAAGAATTAAGGAGTCCTTTGGATGATATGGATATTTGATAAAAAGGTCTATACAAAATTTCGGACTTCTACATATTTTTTTTACTTTTATGTAAAATGGATTATTTAAGACAAATAAGAGATAAAAAGAAGGCTGTTTCAGAATATCCTTTCTTCTTGGCTAAACATCTCACTACACTTAAATATCTAATAATAAAACACTTACGCATAAATCTATATAC
>CAZQTE010000374.1:1988-5904 GCA_964595615.1 uncultured Saprospiraceae bacterium | reverse complement strand
CGCTCCCGAAAAGACCGCTCCCTCCGCAACCAAACCACCCGCCAAACTTCTGCACGTCCCCCGTCAGGATTTTCCGTCATTTCCAATTCAGCACACAAACCACCCATTTTCTCATAAAAACCAATCGCACTATGATTAACTTTGTAAACCCACAAATACTGCCCTTTATCGGGGAAGTTTTCTTGTGCCCATTCAATACCTTTTTGTAAAAGTTGTTTGCCAAGACCTTGTCCTTTTTGCTCTGGACGCACGTGTAGATTGTCAATTAAGCTGCCATATTTCTCATCTTCATCGCCAATCATGCAAATAAATCCAATAAGTTCATCGTCTTCTTCTGCTAACAAAATCCACTGATTATCAAAATTTTCGAATTTATTTGACCAATAATCTAAACGTTCTTGCTCCACTTGATTTTCCAAATATTCATCGCTGAGGACATTGGTGTAGGCAGTCTGCCAACTGCGGGCGTGTAAAGCTGCAATCTGTGTTACGTCTTTTTTTGTGGCGATGCGGAAAGTCATTTTATTCGTGTTAAGAGTTGTGTGTTGTGTGTTTTCGGGGGCAATGTACGGGGATTTTTTATCAAATAAAACTGAAGGTTTTATTTGTCATTTCAACGGAGGAGAAATCTGGGTTGAACCTACTCTCTCAGATTTCTCCTCCGTCGAAATGACAAAATATTTCCAATTGGAAATATTTTGTAAAAGTAAACCAACCTAAATCAATCAGAATAAGGTCTCTTAAATATCGTTCAATAAGACAGTCAAAAAACATTCACCACAAATCTTACAATGAAAAAACTAAATTATCTCCTTCTGTTCTCTGTTCTACCCTTTTTAGCTTTCGGTCAAATGAAGACAAAAAGCATTGCCATTTTTAAAAATGGGCAGTCTTTTGTCATGAAGTCGGGCAAAGTCTCTACGCCTGAAGGCAATTACGTGATGAAACGCGATTTGCCGAATGCGCTCTTTGGGACACTGTGGTTTGATGCGCCAAATACCGAAATTAGTTCCATTGCAAGTTATCAAGATAGTGTGATGACGAAGCGAGAACAAGATATTGTTGGTCATATAAATTTATTGCAACGAAATATTGGTAAAAATGTAGAAATTATACTGAATAATTCAATGGACAAATCTGGTGCTGTTCACAAAGGAAAAGTAGAAAAAGTATTTCCTTTAGGAAATGGTCAAGGTCTTATTATTCTTAAAGAAATGGATAACTGGACTACAATAAAAGAGGGGCATATTATGAAAATAAGCTTTCTAGAAGAACCCAATTACGATTTTTCCATAGACATTCCAGAGTTAAAACCTGTCATCGAGTTAGAATTTAAGAATAAAGCTACTGCTCAAAACTTAGATATGATGTACTTACAAAATGGTTTAAAATGGGTACCACAATATCTATTAAGTTTGGAGTCCGAAAATAAAGGAAATCTTGTTTTACAAGCCGAAATTGCAAATGATGTCGAGGATATAAAGAACGTACCAGTTGATTTTGTAGTTGGAGTTCCCAATTTTAAATATGCTACCAAAAATGCACTTTTGGTGGACTTCTTAGGGCATATTGGTCTCCCTGGAAACCGAAATCAATTTAATCAAACTAACTTTACTAATGCAGTTGTTTCGTATGGAGTCGAAGCCGCACCCTCTGCCCCCATCAATGATGCATCATCTGTAGACGGTAGTGAAAATGAGGATTTATTCTTTTACAATATTCCTTCTTTAACTTTGCCTAAAGGTGGACGCGCGGTAAAAAACCTATTTAATGAAAAAGTAAAATTATCACATGTTTATGAGACAAATCTGACAGCCAACAATGAAAACAATCGTAGTTACCAACAAGCTTCTCTTATCGCTCAAAAACCACAAAACCCTGTTTATCATGTAGTTAAAGTGGAAAACACAACTGACCAACCCTGGACTTCTGCACCAATTTTAGTCCTGAACGAACAAGGTCGTACGCGTCCAATTAGTCAAGATTTGATGAAATATACGGCGAGTGGCAGTAATGCTTTTGTAAAATTAACGGAAACACCTGATGTCAAAATCACGCATACTGAAAAGCAAATTGAATTTAAACAAAATGCGAAACGCTGGCGCAATAATAATTATACGCTTTACAAAATAGCTGGACAAATCAAAGTGCAGAGTTTCAAGAAAAAGGCAATGGATTTGAATATCCGCCGTCAAATCACGGGTACACTTTTAAAGACAAGTAAAGACTGGTTAAAGGGCGAATTGGTAAATTTCAGTTCACCAAATGAAAAAAATAATGTGTGTTGGGAACTGAAAGTGCCTGCAAAAGGTGAGATGACGATTGATTATGAATATGAGGTTTATGTTTATAGATAGACACATGGTAGTACTATCATGCGCAAATATCATGTTTTGCATTTTCCTTAAAAGACGATTTTTAGTAGAGACGTGGTAATGCCACGTCTCTTTGTGAATAGGGGAATTATTAAATTAGTTTGTCTAGAGAAAGAAGGTATTCAACAAAAAATTAAAAACTATCTTACAAAACCTATGGATTTTTCCTAAATACGTGTCTATATAGAGGAAATAATACTTAATATCTTAATCTTAATTCTGCAAGTCAGATAACAAAGAATAAAGTATTTTAGTTAATTTTTGGACTTAGTGAACACCACACTTCTTTTTGACATAATATTTTCGGATTTTTGTCTCACATTATTTTACACCCATCTCATACAATCCCTTGAACAAAAAGAAAATCGAGCGAAAACGTTTTCGCTTTCACTCCTAACAAATTGACAGTGGGCTGATTTCAAATATCAAAATATTTGAGAGCGAGTCCACAATTTCATTTTTGAATAAAAATAATTATGAAAAAAGTATTACTTGCTTTATTTTTAGTTGCAGCAGCAACTCCTTTCTTTGCTCAAGATTGTATGCCTGACCCACAATACGCAGATAGCGTGGGTGTTTTTCCTTTACCTTTTGTAGAGGGTGAAAATGGAGAACCTGATACAGGTGGAATTCCAGATACTGCTTGTGTAAATGTTTTTTACCAAACGAATTTCACCATTATTGTAGATACTTTTGTTATTAATGGTGTTGAAGCTATTCCTGACTATTTAGTAATTGATGACGTAACAAATTTACCAGACGGTATGACATATGCTTGTAATCCAGAGGATTGTACTTATTATCCTAATACCCCAGGGTGTGCAAGTGTTTACGGAATTCCAACTGGCGATGCTGGCGATTATTCTTTACAGATTTCAGGTACTGCTTTCTTTTTTGGAGGTACTATCAATTTCCCGATTAATTTTCCTGACCCAGCAATCGCGCCAGGCGAGTACATTCTTCATGTCCGTGAGGCAGGTGATGTAAACTGTGGAGAGCCTTCAGCAGTAGAAAGTCCTGCGGCTATCAATTCTGTTGTCGTTGCACCAAATCCATTCACAGATTTTACACAAATTAATATTCAAGCAAAAACAGCTGGTACTTATAATTTTGCAGTAACAGATTTATTGGGTCGTACTGTAAATCGTCAGGTTTTAGACGTACGTACAGGTGACAACTCTTTCACTTTTGACGGTTCTGATTTAGCTAAAGGTATTTATATCTATGCTATCAGTGAAGGTGATAAAGTGACAAGTGGTAAATTGATTGTGGAGTAGATTGGTTATTGGTTATTATGTTATTGGTTATTTCGCTGCTGGCATTTTAACATTTTCCTTTTAAAAGTGCGACTTTCTTCCGAGAGAGTCGCACTTTTTAGTTTGAATGAGCATTTTTCCGCAAACTTTCTAAAAACAACTTCCAAGTTCTGTCGATTTTAGTCTTTAGTAAAGTACGTTTTGTCGAAAAGGGGGTATAAAAATGCTTGTTTTAATCATTCCCTAACGTTTTGTATGTCAGCAATTCGAGTATCTTTGCGGAGA
>CAZQTE010000374.1:0-1888 GCA_964595615.1 uncultured Saprospiraceae bacterium | reverse complement strand
CTTATTCAAACAGATATCATCGAATTTACGTACTATTCATTGTCGTAAATCGTAAATCATAAATCGTTATTTCGAAATGGGTGTTCTTATTTTCTTCTTAATTTCTTATATTTTATTGAGCGTCAGCTTATTTTTTCTTTTCCCGAAGGCAGGCGAAGAAGGCTGGAAAGGTCTTGTACCTGGCTTAAATTTTATTACTTGGTGTAAAATAATTGGACAAAAATCATCGCATGCTGCATGGTTATTATTTCCAATTGTCAATATTTTCACCTTAGCTGGAATGTGTGTAGACATGGCACGTTCATTCAATAAATTTAGCTTTGCAGACGCTGCAATGTCTGTCATTTATGCCCCTGCTTATTTTTTCAAATTAGCATTTGGAGATGATAAATATGCTGGACCTGCGATTACTTTAGAAAAAGAACATTATGCAGCGATAGACGCTGCGACAGCAGCAGGAAAATCACGAGAAGTAAAGAAATTACAAGCAAACAGCCCTTACAAAAAAGGACCAATGCGCGAATGGGCAGAGGCGATTATTTTTGCTGTATTCGCAGCAGCATTTATTCGTATGTTTTTGATTGAAGCTTATGTGATACCGACTGGTTCGATGGAAGGTTCTTTGTTAGTTGGTGATTATCTCTTTGTATCAAAAGCACATTACGGTATTCGCACACCACAGACTGTAGCGATGTTCCCTTTACTTCACAATCGTTTGCCTTTTGGAGATGCAGAATCTTATTTAGAAAGTCCAACATTGCCTTACTACCGTCTGCCAGCAATTGAGACAATTGACAATAATGACCCAATTGTTTTTAATTATCCAGAGGGTGATAGTGTTTACATTTTCCCTGAGAGGACTTATAGCATTTATGATTATAGACGCAAAGCGATGGGCGCTCGTGCAGCGGAAGTAGCGAGTGGAAAAGCTGAATTAGTAACACGTCCTGTCGATAAAATGGATCACTATGTAAAACGTTGTATAGCTGTTGCTGGTGACTCTTTAGAAATCCGTAATCAACAAGTATTTATCAACGGGAAAGCGGCTCAAAATCCTTCTAATATTCAGTTTTCTTATTATGTTACTGTCCCAGGTGGTGTGCATATGCTTGGGCAAAATGTATTTGATGATTTAGATATTGAATATGATGCGCGCTATCAAAAAGTCAATAATAATTCAATTGTTGTTAGCCTTAGTAAAGCAAAAATTGAAGAATTAAGAAAACTGGCTCCAAATATTGTTATTGAGGATGCAAATAAAAAACTTAATAGAAAAGTTGATGTATTCCCACATGACCCAAAAATATCAGGCAATTGGAATCGCGATAATTTCGGACCAATCTGGATACCTAAAGCAGGTGTCACAGTTGATTTAACTCCTGATAATATCGCTCTTTTCCGTCGTCTGATTAGTGTATATGAAGGCAATGATTTGGTAGAAAAAAATGGTAAATTCATCATCAACGGTGAAGAAACTACAAAATATACTATCAAATTAAATTACTACTGGGGAATGGGTGACAACCGTCACAACTCAGAAGATAGCCGTGTTTGGGGTTATATTCCAGAAACACATATCGTCGGTAAACCTTGGTTCATTTGGTTCAGTACCAAAGACGGAAACATCGGAAAAGGTATTAACTGGAGTCGTTTATTCTCTGGTGCAACGAAGATGTAAAAACAGTTAACAGATGAAGGAAAATACGCGGCTTGCAAATGTGAGTCGCGTATTTTTTTACGACAAATTAAAAAAAATATCATAATAACTATTAACCAATAACTAATTCCGTATTTTGCAGCGACAATGATTATTCAACGATTTTAAATCATACATAAGGGTCGTTTAAAAAATAACTTATAACAGTTTGAACATTCTTTCTTCCTTATT
>CAZQTE010000373.1:0-5911 GCA_964595615.1 uncultured Saprospiraceae bacterium | reverse complement strand
TTTAGACCTTCATCAAACCATGCCCATTGTCGCTCATCAGAATTGATAATCATTGGGAAATAGTTGTGTCCAACTTCGTGTATAACAACAGTAATACAAGCATTTTTAGCAGATTCTGTATAGGTTCCATCAGCTTCCGCGCGTCCTGGATTAAAGCAAATCATTGGGTATTCCATACCATTTGCAGCTTCTACAGATATAGCCGTTGGATATGGGTAAGGAATAGAATATTTGTCATAAGTCTGCAAAGTATGCACGACCGCTTTGGTGGAGTAGCGGTTGTAAATCGGATAAGCTTCTTTACCATAAAGACTCATACACATTGCCGTTTGACCCAATTCATTTTTATATGGCATTGCGTCCCAAACGAATTTACGGCTTGCGCCCCATGCAAAATCACGCACATTATCTGCTTTGAAAATCCAAGTTTGCATTGCTTTAGATTTTGCTCCTGCCTCTAATGCTTTTGCCTCTTCTAAAGTAACTATTTCAACTGGTTTTGTTGCTGTTTGTGCTTGCTTCCAACGAGATAATTGCTTGGAGGTCAATGTTTTATCGTAATTTTGGCATTCGCCTGTGGCAGTTACTAGATAATCTTTTGGTAGAGTGATTTCTACCTCATAATTCCCAAAGTTTAAAGCAAATTCACCCGTTCCCATGAATTGTTTTGTTTGCCAGCCTTCGAAGTCACTGTACACACACATACGAGGAAACCATTGTACGACCGTAAAAATATAGTCGTCTGTATCTTCGAAATGTTCATAACCGCCTCGACCCCAAGAGGTAGAATCCATGCGGTTAATCATGTTGTAAAACCATTTGATATTAAAAGTAAAACTTTCACCTGGCTTCAATGGCTGCGGCAAATAAATCTGCATATTCGTACCGTCAATACGATATTTTAAATCCTTCATTTGCGCGTCTTTCACAGACTGAATGCGGCAACCTTTTTCTGCTAACTCATTAGCTGGTTCAAGATTGCGAAGTGCATCTTTACTCATGACAGAATTGATGCGACTTGGTTTATTGAACTGCTTTTCAGCATTGGCATCATGCTCATTTTCATCTAACTGCAACCAGATGTAACGCAATGTATTGGGAGAATGATTGGTATAAGTTACCATTTCTTCTCCTGTAAGACGTTGATTTTCAACGTCTAAAGAGCATTTTATTTTATAGTCTCCTTGTTGTTGCCAATAGTCTGGTCCTGGTTCACCCGAAGCTGTACGGTAGCTATTGGGAGAACGGAAGCCTTCTTGCATTGGCTCAAATTTGTTGGCGTGATTAGCTCCTGGATTGTTTTGCGCCGTAGCGAAAACGGGAACTAATAAAAGTAATAGTAGTCGGAATAGTTTCATTATTTCTGATTAATTAATATTGATGCTGCGAATTTACTTTTATTTCAAGTAAGATTCTCTTTTCATATAAAGAATTGTGCTGATGTTTTTACTTTTTGGGATAAATGGTTGATTTGCCTTACCTTTCACATCATTTTCGTTTTTTCTAAACTATTAACCAACTTTTCAAGATGAAAAAACTAAACGTTCAATCAGTAATATTTCTCTTTCTTTTTAGTCAAATTCTCTTTCTTTTGCCTTCCTGTGTCGTCAATCCTGCAACAGGGAAAAAGGACTTTTTAGTCATGTCAGAAAAAAGAGAAAAAGGTCTCGGTCAATCCTATAACCCACAAGTTGTTGGTGAAATGGGAATATATCAAGATGCAAAATTGCAAAAATTCATAGAAGAGAAAGGGCAGCAAATGGCTAAAATAAGCCACCGCCCTAATTTGGGATATAAGTTTCAAATTGTAGATTCTCCTATTGTAAATGCCTTTGCTGTGCCAGGAGGTTATGTATATTTTACACGTGGTATTATGGCTCATTTTAACAATGAAGCAGAGTTTGCCGGTGTTTTAGGACACGAGATTGGGCACATCACCGCGCGGCACTCTGCAAAACAAATGCGTAATGCAACACTAGCACAAGTTGGGACGATTGCAACAGCGATTGCTTTTCCTCGTCAGTTTCAGCAGTTTGGCGATTTAGCACAAAATGGACTAGGCTTATTTTTGCTTAAAAATGGTCGTGATGCGGAAAGTCAATCTGATGTATTGGGTGTGTTATACAGCAGTCAAATTGGATATGATGCCAAAGAAATGGCGGGCTTTTTCGATACTATACACCGCATTAGTGAAGAGAGTGGACAATCTATTCCAACTTTTCTGAGTACGCATCCTGACCCTGTTGACAGAAATAAAAATGTAAAGCAAATGGCGACGGACATACAAAAGAAAGCGCCTAAAAGTTACGAAGTTAATCGAGATAGCTATTTACGTTTGATAGATGGTCTACTCTACGGAGAAGACCCAAAACAGGGGTATATTGAGAATGATGTTTTTTATCACCCCGAACTGAAATTTGAATTTCCTGTGCCACGGGGCTGGAGAACTGCAAATACACCTTCTCAGTTTCAAATGGCATCTCCTGATGGAAATGCTATGGCTATTTTATCTCTTGCGGCAGAGGCCAGCTTAGATGCAGCCGCTCAAGCTGCATTGCAGAAAAATCAATTGACGCTAAAACAGAAAGACAACATCAGAGTAAATGGTCTACCTGCTATTGCGATGGTTTCTGCTCGACCAAATGAATTAGAGGTCTTGACCTATCTCATTCAATACGGCGGAAAAATCTATAAATTACACGGACTTTCAACGCCACTTGATTTCAATAAAAACTATAGTACTTTCAAGCAGATTTTTGATAACTTCAAAAAACTAACCGATCAAAGTAAAATCAATAAGTTGCCAGAGCGTATCAAAATTGTTACGGTAAAGAGTAATACTACGCTCAAACAAGCTTTGACTTCATTTGGTATGAAGGCTAATCGTCATAAGGAATTGTCTATTTTGAATGGTATGGAGTTGACGGATAGAGTGAAGACGGGGATGTTGATTAAGACGATAGAGGAGAGGAAATAACAAGTCTAATAAGAAAGCAATGCTTCCGCATTTATTGGGAGCATTGCTTTTTTTGAATGAAGACAAAAAAATTCTATTCCTTCTGCACCACAAAGCGCGCTATCCTCGACACTTCGCCCTCCAAAGTCAAAAAATAAACACCAGACACCAAATCAGAAACATCGAGCACATTTTCTCCAGTTCGCACACGTCCTTTCTTCACTATTCGTCCTAAATAATCTGTCACTCTAAAGTCTGCTGCTTCGCTTATCTTAAAGTTAATATTAGAAGAACTTGGGTTAGGATATACGTCTAAATATTGTGGAACTATTGGAGTATTGACTATCGATGTCGTGTCGGTGTTATATATTGTATCGCAAGGACTACCTATGAGTCTACCGAGACGGTAGTTGGGGTGGTTTGGGATTGTACCATTATTGTAGGTAGGTAGGGATAATCCGCCTTGTTCGATATTACAAGCTATGCCTTCTTCATTTGGATTATGGATGACGTGCATTTCTTGATGTCCTCCGAAGCCACAAAAATATATCTTACCATTTGGGGCTAGTTGTCCTAAAAATGCGATAGACGCGGTATCTGCTTGTTCTTGAATAAAATTTAATTCTTTGGGGCTTCCCTCTAAATCAATTTGATAGTAAGCAGAAGTCGTTGTTAAATAAGCATATTTTGAATTAGGAGAAACTGCAAGCCCTCTTGGGTTATTTCCTACATCTAAAACTATGCGCTCAAAGTTAGAAAGCAAGCCTGTACAACGGTCAAAATCGTAAAAATCTACATGTGTAGAAAATAGAAAATCCCAAGCATTGCAAACAGCATATTTGGAACCATCTGGAGAGAAAACGGCCTGCCCGAGTCCATGAGCATCATGGAGTACATTTTCTCCAACTATTTGTGGCTCTTGCTCAATTAATCCTTCTGGCGAAAGTAAAAAACGATAAAATTTATTGGTGCTATATTGTTGTTGTAAAATCCACCAATCTCTTCCATTTGCGTGACGTGTGGCTGTCAGTCTGCCATAAGCTAAAGTATCTTCAAGAATAGGGATATTTTTTTCTACAACAAATCCTAAATCACCACTACTGGAATTGAAACTCATGTCTACAATACTCTTATAGAGAGTCAATGGAACTGACCAATTTCCATCTATTGTTCCGTCTATCCATGTTATCTCTGCATGTAAAAGCAGATAAGTGCTATCTTCATTAGGCGAAGGTAAGGCTAAAATACCTTGAAAAAGTATATCTTGTTGAGCACTGGTTTCAGGGTTTATTCCTTCTCCATTTTCCATTACTTCGTTTAATCTATTTGCTATAATAGTACCATTTGATGAAAAGATTAATTCGCCATTCTCATCGCTCATTGTATTATTTGAGATATTAAAATCAATATCTCTATACTCATAGTAGACATCAAGAGTATCTTCATGAAAATCAAATACTGTTCCTCCAAATTCTAATTGAGTTGGATCACTTGAATAACCCGTTAGCCATATATAGTCATGTTTTAAATGCTCGTTTTGTGCAGAAACAATAGGAGAGGAGAGTATGAATAAAAAACAAAAAATAATTGGAGCTCTCATGGATAATAGATTTAGTGATTTTGGATAGGGAAGATACGAAGATTTCCATTATTCCCAAGCCAGTGCTTTCCGCATCTTATGGTAAATCATCGTATTATCATAAAGCCCACTAAACAATTGAGATTGAGGACCATAAGCGAAAATTGGGGTCAGTTGAGCGGTATGTCCATTGGTGTTAAATTTCATTTTAGGTTTGCCCATTTTTGACTTGGGATTGAGTGCTAGTCCGCCTGTTTCGTGGTCTGCGGTGACGATAACTAGAGTTTCTTTGTTGCTAGCAGCATATCTCAACACATTTCCGATGACTTTATTAAATTCTAAAGTCTCCGCAACTACTCGTCTGCCATCATTGGCATGTCCACCCCAATCAATCTGACCACTTTCTAACATTAAAAAGAAGCCTTTTTCACTGCGACGCTCTAAAAATTGCGTAGCAAAAATAGAAGCAAATGGTAAATAATCACGACCTTGCTCTACACTCAAAGGAGAGTCATCTGCAGATAAATAAATCAACTTGTCGTCTGTTCCTAAGTTGACTTTATCCAGATTTTTATAAAAATAAGACTCTGTTCGATAACCTTTTGCTTGCATTTCTTTCAATAAATCTCGCTCATCATCTCTACGCTCAAAATACTTTTGACCACCACCTATCATTAAATCTACGCCACTCTTTGATAAATCTAAAGCTATTTTTTCTGAAAAAACACGATTGTTTTGGTGTGCTGCGAATGCCGCAGGTGTTGCGTGTGTAATAGGCACTGTAGTGACCAAACCCGTTGCCATGTTTTTATCGCGTGCTTCCTCCATTATTGTGTAAAGAGGCAAAGAGTCAATATCTACTCCAATGGCATTATTGTAAGTTTTTTTTCCTGTTGCGAAAGTGGTTGCAGCAGCTGCGCTATCTGTAATTAAATCGTTGGAACTGTGTGTTTTATGAAAACCAATGCTCGGAAATTGTTCTAAATGAAAAGGACTTTTAGTGGAGTACATTGCAGCACTAATTTGAGCGATGCTCATGCCATCTCCAATGAGAAGAATAATATTTTTTGGATGTTTCGCAAAATCAATTTCTTGATATATAGGAAGGGGAGAATAAGGTGTTTTACAGGCAGCAAAAGTCAGTATTATCCACAAAAAAAGTTGGCTCCGCATCGTCGTTGTCTGTGTGTTGTAAGAAAGTAAAATCTCGCATTCCTAAGTAAAAAATGCGGACAAAGCTAAGAAATTAATTTTAACTCGCGTGATTAAGTGCCTGACACTATTTATTCGGACATTTTGAGAGGATATTTTTTAGCCTGTTCCGATGCGTCGGGATTATTTTCCTCTTAAAAATAGTCGCGTGATGCAGACCATGC
>CAZQTE010000372.1:0-5932 GCA_964595615.1 uncultured Saprospiraceae bacterium | reverse complement strand
TTTATGTGAAAATCTACGAAGTCAACTATTTGTAAAACTGTGTACCCTTTTGAACGTTTTTTATGCCTCTTTATCTTTCTTAAAATATGATACAATTTTTTGGAAAAGAAATTTGACCTTATCAACGTTGAAAATCTTTCTATCCGTCATAGCAGCCCAAGTTATGACCATTCCAAAAGGAGCAAGAATGAGGCAATTCATCCAGGCTGCTAGAGTGGCATCCATGACTGCGCGTTCTGCCAGATTTTTACTAAAAATGGTGATGACCATAAAAATCATAAAGAAGATAATCGAAATTAATAAGGGATAACCAAAGCCACCTTTACGGACGATTGCTCCCATTGGGGCACCAATAAATAAGAAAATTAGGCAGGCTGCAGCTGTGCTAAACTTTGAATTTAACTCAAAAACGTGTTTGACGCGACTCAAACGAATACGCTCCATAGACCGTTTCGCACTTTCTGCTTGTCCTTGCACCGTACGAGAAAATGACTTCGCTTTATCAAAAAGCTCTGATCGTTTTCTTTGTTCAAAGAGTTCTACAAATGAAGTATACTCGGCTAATGGCTTTTCTATTTTTTGAACAAGAATTTTCTTACTAGACTTTTTAGGTTTGGCAGGCTTTTTCTTGTTTTTTGATTCCTTTGATTCTCCTACAGCCTTTTGCTTTATCTTTTTATTATCTACTTTCTTTGGAGACTTATCCATATATTTTTCATAATCAACTCCACTCGTTACATCTTTTTCTTTCTCCTTGTTCTCCTCTCTTTCTTTCTCCCGTTCTGCCTGCCATATTTTTTTCATTGGATAAAAGAAGCGGACAGTTTGTTCGTTTAAACGTCTAAATCTTTCACTTTTATCTTCATCAATACTATCGATTGCTACTGCTAACTGTTGTACACTCATCATCGAATGATGCGATTTGAACAGTCCAACATCTGTTCGACTCATTTCAAACTCAGCCAAATCAAATACCTTTGTCCATTTTTTAAAATAAGTCCGCGAGAAAGGAGCATTTTTCGTACTAGAGGTTTTTCCAGTTGGTGCGGGCTCATAAGATTGCATACCGTCTGATAGTTCCATAATGAAAAATTTTTCATCATCAGTAACATACATCTCGCCTTCTGCTGCAGAGATAACGGTCATTTTACCACCTTTTGCAGCCTCCGATTGGTCATAAATGAGTACGTCTTCTATCGTTCTATTGTCTGATTTTTTCTCACCTATACGTATCGAAAACCCCTTAAAGTCATCATTAAATGCTCCTGGTTCGAGGTTTAATGTTGGTTTTTGGCGGCGAATATCGTAGAGCCGAGATTTAAATTTCAGATTGGAGATGGGAATAACATTATTGGAACAAAAGAAGGAAAAAATGGCTATCCCAAATACCACAAAAGCCAAAGGTAATATTGTGCGAGCGAGTGGAACGCCCGCAGATTTTATACTCGATAATTCATAATGTTCCGCCAAATTTCCTAATACCATAACCGAAGAAATCAAGCAGGCTATAGCGAGTGCCATCGGAAAAAATGAAACCGACATGTAAGCAATCAACTCCATCAACAAAAAGAAACCAACACCTTTTCCCGCAATATCATCAATATACAACCACAGCATCTGCATCACCAAGACGAACAAGGCAATAAAGAAAGTCACGATATAAGGTCCGAAGAAACTCGTGACGAGTAGTTTGTCTATTTTTTTCAAATTAGTTGGTTATTGTGTTATTAGAATTTGATATGAGTAACAGTCATTTTCAAAATGCCTGTTACTTTTTTGTGTTCTAACACCTCTCATCAATTCCTCATTTTGCCGCAAGATACAGACTTTCATCGCTTTCAATAAGAATTTTGACAGCTCCTTAACTGTTCTTTTGCTTTTTACTTGCATTTTCTGCCGTACCTTTGCCATTAGACTTGTTACTCAAATAAAAGCAGTCATCTAAAAATATCTTTTTCCGTTATTTTCCCTTAAAAAATTATTCAATAGAGTGACTATTCAAGAATTTTTTAAAGAAAACTATCGAAAAAATCTAAATTTTAGCTAACCATTTTTATTTAAGTAACAAGTCTATTCATTAAACGAATCTACTATGAAATTGATTTTCCTACTTTGTGCTTTTTTATGTTTGCCGTTTACAGAAAGTAATCATGCACACGAATTTCATGTGAGCAAATGTGAAATAGACTATAATACTTCTGAAAATGCTTTACAAATCACTCTACACATTTTCTTAGATGATTTAGAATTGTCGATGTTGGCGCAAGGAGCAGAAAAACAATTTCTATGTACTGAAAAGGAATTGGAGAATGCGGAAACTGTTTATTTTGAATATTTGAAAGAAAATTTTCAAATTAATCTGAATAATGGAGAACTTGCAGACTATCAATGGATTGGTAAGGAAATATCGGATGATTTAGCAGCGGTGTGGACTTATTTGGAAGTGCCGAATGTGACGGACTTATCTGGGATTAGCGTAAAAAACACGGTGTTAATGGATGTGCACGATGACCAAAAAAATATTGTTCAGATAAAAGGTGGGGGAGCGCGTGGATATTTTTTATTACAAAGAGGAAAAGAAAAACAATCAGTTAGTTTTTAGAGTTTTTTCAAACTCTGCTTGCATGAGTCTTGTTCTTCATTTTATTAAAATAAAAGTATGGGTCGCATTTTCCAACAAATATTTATCCTACCTATTCGCTTTTACCAAAAGGTCATTTCGCCCTTGATTGGACCCAATTGTCGTTATCAGCCAACTTGTTCTCATTATATGGTGCAGGCAATTCAAGAATGGGGTGTATTAAAAGGACTGTGGTTAGGGATTAAACGTATTGGGCGTTGTCATCCTTGGGGAAGTCACGGACATGACCCCGTGCCTAAAAAGAAAGTCAAAGGCAAATAGCGGATTTTGATACTAACTCGCGTAAGTCATTCAAAATTCACCATTCAAAATTCAAAATTAACCATGAAAAAAGTAGGCATCACAGGAGGAATAGGAAGTGGTAAAACAACCGTTTGTCGCATCTTCGCAACGCTCGGTATTCCCGTATACTCCGCTGATGACCGCGCTAAATTATTGATGACTGAAGACGATGAATTGCGAGAGCAGATTAGCTATATTTTTGGCGAAGAAGCTTATCTGGAAGATGGTTCTCTCAATCGCAAACATCTTTCTTCCATTGTTTTTGCTGATAAAAGTAAACTGAAAGAATTGGAAGCCGTAGTGCATCCTGCAGTTCACCGAGACGGTGAAAATTGGCACAATGCGCAAGAAAATGTGCCTTATACTTTGAAAGAAGCGGCATTGTTAATCGAAAATGGTTCTTATAAGAAGTTTGATAAAATGATAATGGTTTACACGCCAGAAGAAACTAGAATCGAACGCGTCATGGCGAGAGATAATACGCCACGCGAAGCCGTCGAAGCACGCATCAAAGCTCAAATGTCAGATGATGAGAAAGTGAAATTGTGTGATTATGTTATTTATAATGACGGTGAAAAAAGTTTGATTCGACAAGTGTTAGAAGTACATAAAGAACTATCAATTTAATTTCTCATTAATAAATTCCCACGCACGCACTTCCGCCCAAGAATGCGTCTTGCCCGCAAGAGGAAAACCGCAATGACCTCCTTCTTTTGGATTTTCTAAATATAATAAAGGATGATTTTCTGCGATGTCAACAGGAGAGCATTCTGGCGTCAATAAGGTATCATTAAGTGCATTGACCAAAAGAATAGGTCTATCTGTCCCGCCAACAAAGTTACGAGCAGAAGCATATTGATAAAATTCTTCCACTGAAGCACAATCGTGTAAAGGCGCGTAGAAAAGGCGCATAAAGTCGTCCCAGTTATTTACCTTTTTAAAATTATTGATATCGACTAAATCTGGAAATTTCTCAGATTTTTGACGCATTTTTCCTTTTAGGCTATGTAGAAAACGTTTATTGTAAAGATAATTGTCCCACTTCTCTAAACGTATAGTGCTGGAATAAAGATCTGTTGGAGAAGAGAAGGCAACGCCTACTTTTACTTCACTTGGAACAGCTTTTCCATTTGCTCCTAAATATTTCATGGTCACATTGCCGCCCATACTATAACCGACCATCGCAATATTTTCGTAGCCCTGTGTTTTTATGGCGTGCTCTACGATTTCTCCAATATCTTCAATCTCGCCATGACTGTATAGGCGTCTTGCTCGATTGATTTCACCGCTACATGAGCGACAATTCCATGCCAATACATCCCAATCATGCTCACTAAACCACTTCGCGCCTTGACGCATATATATACGGTCGCTATTTCCTTCTAAGCCATGTGTTAGGATGACCAGATTTTTATGACCATTTTTTATCCAATCCAAATCTACAAAATCATCATCCTTCGTTGTAAAACGCTCGCGCTCATAATTCACTTGAGGACCACGACTCAATGCAGGAATGACTGTTTGCAAATGTCCATTGTACTGATAAAATGGTGCTCCTGGATAAGTGGATTTTTTGATTAATGGCATGTTTTCTATACTTGTCGGTGAATGATTACTTTTAATTTTTGCGCAAAAATAACACAATAGACTTTATGAAAGAGATTTGAGCGGCTTTAAACTTGCTCTTTTGTTCTTATTTTCTCTTTTTAATCAGTCCAAGTATTAACAATTATCCTTTTTTAAAAAGAAAACTAAGAACAAATTAGCGGCGTTTAAATTTCACTCAAACTCATTCATAAAGTCTAATAACCAATAACTTAATAACTAAGTCAAAATTAACAAATGTTGGTTAGTTTAATAAAATAAAGGCTTGTGACACCATTAATTGTTTTAATAGGAAGAAAAAAACAAGAAAAACTTAAAATTTATTGTTTGATAAAATTATTTGTTTTACCTTGCGACCAAATTGATTTAGATTGTTTCATTTTGTATTAAAAGACAACACATTTTTTAGCAAGGTAAATAATCACGAACTTAATAAAACAGCCGGACATGATTACTTCAGATAGACTAGATTTAAACGAACGTTTTTCAAAAGTATTTGCAATCTTAGAAGAGAGGGGAGAAATCGTAAAGAATGATAGAGGTGGAAAAGGAATGGGAGACTTCGCAGAGAAAATATTAGGAAATCGTCAATACGGACATATTATACGTGCATTTTTAAATGAGGGAGACAAGCGTGTTATCTCTTATTCGCAAGCCCGTACTTTATGCCGCGAATATGGTATTAACGAAAGCTTTATGTTAGACGGGGTAGGTACTCCATTTGGTATCGAAGCACCTACAGGATTCACTATGAATGGTGATAATGAAGGAATGTTTGGAAATATTATGTTCACTTCAACAGAAGCCTTTGCAGGTGCAACGGTTGACGTAGGAAGCTTAACAGAAAGTAATTCCTTTTTCAATTTACCCGGTTTAGCGGGAGACGGAATGGTTGCCTTTCCGATTAAAGGAAATAGTATGGAGCCAGTCATTCAAGACCAAGATATGGTGATTTGTCGCCAAATCGAGTCTGTCAATGACATCCGTGATAACGAAATATATGCAGTAAAAAATAATGGTTCACTTTGGGTGAAGTATGTCCAAAAAATCTATCACGGAGGACGTGTGACACACTTGAAAATGATTTCTGCAAATCACTTAGAGCATGACCCATTTATCGAAGAGGTTAATATTCATACACGTCTATACAAAGTAATTCGTCGTGTGATGAAACTGTAAGCGTAGCTTAGCTTTACGGATAAATTATCCCAAGCTGATAAACACTAAAGCAGCGAAACTCCAAAACCAAAGATTTATGTGTTAGTTTCTCTTAGTATTTAGCTCTAAGCCCTTTTTGGGTAAAGAAATAAATACATCCTGCTGTTTTTTGATACCTTCTCCCGGGCGATATCTATCGTGCCGGGAGTTGTTTTTGGTAATAAACACATAGTTTTGAATAGAAAT
>CAZQTE010000371.1:0-5939 GCA_964595615.1 uncultured Saprospiraceae bacterium | reverse complement strand
GGTAGTTCATTCTATTGTGATTTGTCAATTAGACTTTGGACGAAAGATTTTAGATTATTAAATAGTAAAATTAATTAAATGCGTATTTTTTTTGATTGTCAATATTTTAAAAATTAGAAAGATTGATTTTTCGCTTGAATAGTCTAACATCTAAAGGCTAATATCTTTTGTCCAAAGTCCAATTTGTCAAAGAAACATAAGTTTGATGCAAAGAAAGTAGCAATACTTGGAAAAAGTAAATGAATTGCGGAAGAGTGTTACAGATTGGATAAAAAAATGAAAGCTTCCACTAGAGTAGAAGCTTTCGAAAAGATAGATAATATCGGCTAAATGTTAAATATTAGTGCAAATAACGTGCAAACTTTTTATATATAAAAATAAATAATATTCGTTTGCGCCAATAAACTACTGATTTTACATTAATTCAGTCTATCAAATCTCGTATATGCTTGATTAATAGTGAGTTGTAATTTTTGTTCTCATAGATATTTTTTTTTGATTTTTTTTGAGAAAGATTATTTTTTTTAAAAAATCCCTGTCACAATTATTAAAATAATAGTGAATTAAAATTTTAACCGGAAATTACATTACGTCCTGTCGAAATTTTTGGTTTCCAGTAAGTATTATTTGAAATATTATCCAAGACAACGCCGCGTGAAGAAGTACTATGAACTACCTGTAATCCATTCTTATCATTAGCATAAACGATAGCAACATGAAAAACTTCACTATCTTTATCTCGCCTGAAAAAGATTAAATCTCCAGCTTGGGCAGAGGAAGGGGAGACTGGTTTTCCATACTTCTCCTGACTACGTGAAGGACCAGGAACAGAAATGCCATATTTATTCATCACAAAAAAGACAAATCCTGAACAGTCAAAACCTTTAGGGTTTTTTCCTGCATAAAGGTAGCGTGTACCTATTTGCTGACGGGCATAATCTGCAATATCACTACGCAAGCGTGCCTCTTTATCTATTTTTTTTCCTGATTTTGGTATTGTTGTCGTGCGTGTTGATTGTGGCTGTTTTTGTAATGCGGCACAACGAGCTAAGCAAAAGCATACTATTGTGAAAAATAGCAAGGGGAGGAAATTTTTAACTCTCATATTGTTTCTATGAAGTGTTTGTTTTCGGTTTTTGAAGGATAAGAACGCTTTTTGACCCCTAAATGTTATCTATTGATTGAATGTTCATTTTGCACAAATTACCTATATCAACAACAACTACTGCGTTAAAGTACTTCTCCCAATCCTAAAACTAGTGCACTCACGGTATGTGGATGTTGAAAAGCACAATTCTGAATACCTTCTTTTACCTCTTTTACCTTCATTTCAATCATTTCAATATCTTCTGCTTCATCAAACTCCGTTGGATGCGTTTTCTCTGCATCAATTAGTAGGTAGTGGTGAATATAAGCATCTTGAAAAACAGGATTTTGCGCAATTTTTCCTAGATATTTCCAATTTTCACCAGAATATCCCGTTTCTTCTCTCAATTCTCGCTGTGCTGCATGGAGCAAATCTTCGCCCGCATCTACTAAACCTCCAGGTATTTCTATAGTATAATCGTTAATTCCAAAACGATATTGCTTAATCATTACTACTTTATTTTCAGAAGTAACAGCCATGACATTAACCGCATCATTACCTGTCAGTACGACGACTTCTATCTCTTTTCCATTACGAGGATTGATGAGGTAGTTGTATTGAGCCTTAAATATTCGGAGACTTTCTTTGGCGACAGTACGAATGACTTTCCAATTTTTTTGCATTTAATAGCTGCTTAATTTATTAAAATAGGGATAACATTTTTTTTAAAACCTTAAAAATATAAATTGATAATTTACATTAAGAAAAATTTAATAAACGAATTTAGAGACTTTTTCGCTGCTTTTCGTCCTAAAAATAGAACGTGCGGATTTCATTTAATGTTAATATGTTTTTATAAATTATTGATTATTAGTGGTTTAATAAAAAGGTCATTAAAAAAAGTAAAAAAACCTTTGATTAAACGATTTGGAATAACGTTCTTTGCAAAAATTTTTATTTTAATTTCACAAAAGTAAGAGACTATGTCCGGTATAGCAGAAAAAGTAACCAAAATCATCGTTGACAAATTAGGCGTTGACGAATCAGAAGTTACAACTGATGCAAGCTTCACAAATGATTTGGGAGCTGACTCGCTTGATACGGTTGAGTTGATTATGGAATTCGAAAAAGAATTCGATATCTCAATTCCTGATGAAAAAGCAGAGAATATTCAAACAGTAGGTCATGCTGTTACCTACCTCACTGAGGCTACGGCAGCGTAAGTTTGACTTTACATAAAAAACAGAAAGGGTGTATTCTTCGGAATGCGCCCTTTTTGGTTTTATCAAAGAACCTTGGTTTTTAGACCAAAAATATCAACACATCCCTTTTTCAGGCAAATTAAACTTAAATTCTCCCAACAAATTTCTACCTTTGCCCCCTAATCAACTAAAAGAAAATACAGAATCAAGTTATTGTAGTTGATTGAACTACTGATTATTCTGATATAATTCAGTAATTCTAGTTATAAAGTACAATAAGACCGACATTACTAAAAACGTATGAAAAGAGTTGTAATCACAGGTATGGGAACCGTTAATCCCATTGCAAATAGTGTGGAAGAATACCGCAAGGCTCTTAAAGAAGGGGTTAGCGGAGCTGTTCCGATTACTCGTTTTGATGCTGAATTATTTAAAACTAAGTTTGCTTGCGAACTTAAAGAGGATTTTGATTCTTCTTTGAGAGTTGATAAGAAAGCAGCACGTCGTTTAGACTTGTATAGTGTTTATGCATTATATAGCGCGGACGAAGCGATAGAAGATGCCAATATTTCTGCTGAGAATTGTGATTTGAATAGAGTAGGGGTTATTTTTGGTTCAGGTATTGGAGGCTTGCGTTCTTTGGAGCAAGATATAGAAGCCTTTGCTACAGGAAATGGTGTGCCACGTTATAGTCCACTGATGATTCCGCGGATGATAAGTAATATCGCGGCAGGTCATATTTCTATTAAATATGGTTTTGGTGGAATAAATTTTGCACCAGTCAGTGCATGTGCAACAGGAAATCATGCTATAGGTGTTGCCTTTGATAATATTCGCCTTGGTCGTAATGACATCATTTTGACAGGAGGAGCAGAAGCAGGTGTAACTAAGGTGGCGATAGGTGCGTTTAGTAATATGAAAGCTTTGTCAAGTCGTAATGATGACCCAAAAACAGCTTCTCGTCCATTTGACGGAGAACGTGATGGTTTTGTCATGGGAGAAGGAGCAGGGACACTGGTTTTAGAAGAATTAGAACACGCAAAAGCGCGTGGCGCAAAAATATATGCAGAAGTTGTTGGTACAGGAGCCACAGCAGATGCTTACCACATCACGGCACCACATCCAGACGGCATAGGTGTTATTCGTGTGATGAATATTGCCTTAGAAGAAGCAGGAATGAAGCCTGAGGACATTGATTATATTAATGTTCATGGTACATCGACACCATTAGGAGATGTAGCGGAGTTAACGGCAATTAAAGAGGTTTTTGGAGAGAATGTTTATGATTTAAATATCAGCTCTACAAAATCTATGACAGGACACTTGCTCGGTGCAGCAGGTGCGATTGAGTCTATTGCCTGTATATTGGCAATAAATGATAACTTTGTACCACCAACCATCAATCACGAGAATGTAGACCCTGCGATTGACCCTAAGTTGAACCTAACCTTGAATGAAAAGCAAGAGCGTAAAGTACGCACAGCGATGAATAATGGTTTTGGTTTTGGAGGTCATAATTCTACGGTGATATTTAAGGAGTATGTTTAAATTGGTTATTGTGTTATTAGTTATGGCGTTTATTCATAATAACTAATAACACAATAATAAACTATATAGACTGATTTTTTCAGTCGCTTTGAGAATGATTTGGCTTTTGATAATAGCCATTGAAAGTATTACTAAAACGAGAGTATTCATTTACTTTTAGTAAAAGGTATAATAGAGAAAATTTTGTATCACAGAGAAAACATTACAAAATTTCCTTTCTTCTACTACCGCTATCCGTTTAGCAAAATTTACGAAAGAGAACACAATTACTCCATATTTTGTAAGCTTTTCTAGAAGAGCAAAAGCTCTTTAATTATTAGGTTTTTCGTAACAAAAAGGTGTACATCCTTAGAGAGTGCATCTTACTTTTGTTTCGAGAGCTTCTCCCTACACAACATCCTTAGGATTATTTTTTTAGCGTTCCTAAGGGAAAACATTTTACTACAAAATTGGGGCAGCCTTGTGCTGAGCCTCATAGTCTATGCTGTTTATTAGAAGTTAATTTCTGATAAACCATAAGCGACTATGCGGATTTTGTAGTTGCAAAAGTAATTAGAAGGTAGAAAAATCGCTTTATCAAGGTCTGAATTTAGGATCTTCATAAATCGTAATTCTTAAGGAACGTGACAGAAATAGTCAGTCTTATCAAGAATGGTAATTTATTTCTGATGCGTGCTACTTAATACCGTGTAACAAAAGTTTAACAAACTTCTGTTACACGGTACTTAATACATAACTTCTATGCTTTTGTCTTGAAATTTTATTTTTTAACGAACAGGAGTAATACGTGTTTCTAATTAAAATTATTCGTAAAGGCTATAATCGTTTCTTTGCAGAAGACAAAGCTCTATGTGATAGGCTGCGTCCGCTTATAGGTTTTACCCCAGTCAATTTAGATATTTTTAAATTGGCCTTTTCGCACAAATCTAATCCATCTGAAAAGAAATACATGCCTCAAAATAACGAGCGTTTAGAGTATTTAGGAGATGCTGTATTGGGTACTATTGTCGCGGAATATCTCTTTAAAAAATACCCAGGTGCGGATGAAGGATTTCTGACCAAAATGCGTTCAAAAATCGTTAAACGTGCCTCTCTCAATAAAATTGGAGAAAAAATGGGTTTGGATTTAATCTTAACTGAATTCAATCAAACTCGTTTGAGTCGTTCGATGCTTGGAAATGCTGTGGAGGCATTAGTTGGTGCAGTTTATCTTGAAAAAGGATACGACGGTACTAAACGTTACATTATTCGTCGTGTGATTCGTGATTATGTAGATATTCATGAGTTGGAAAATTTTGATGATAATTATAAGAGTCAACTCTTAGAATATTGTCAGAAAAATGGTCAGACCGTTAGTTATAAATTAATGGCTCGCTATAAGTTTGAAAAGCGAGACCGATTTAAAGTAGCAGTGATGATTGACGGTGAAAAATTAGCGACTGCAGATGATTTTAATAAGAAATCTGCAGAACAGACTGCATCAGAGCGTGCTATGCAAAAACTCGGGATATTGAAAGTAGTTCAGCCAGAAGCCGCTTAGGAATGCGAAAATAATAGCTTCAGAAGCTATTAATCGGAGACTTAAGAGTAGAAAAGAAATATTGATAGAGAGTTTACAAGTTCTTTTTAAAACTCTAAAGTCCTAATATTGTCAAACTCTTCAACCAATTGAACTTTTAATTCTATTTCACATTATCTTTGTATATCTCATTCACAGAATAAGGATAAATAATGAAACAGAAATTCATCAAGTTTTTTGCATTTATAGCATTGTTTTTTGCTGTTAATACGACCAGTTTACCTACTCTTAATGCACAATGTCCAATGTGTAAAATGAGTGCGGAGAGTAATCTTAATCAAGGAGGCTCAGCTGGTAAAGGCTTAAATAATGGTATTCTATTTATGCTGGCTACACCTTATCTTTTAATTGGTATTGTTGGTTTTGTTTGGTGGCGTAATCGTAAAGAAGAGGATGCATTAGAAGAGGCATAAAAAAAGCCCGTCGTTCAAGTGAACGACGGGCTTTCTTATTGCTGGCTTAAGTCTTAGTAAAAGTAATTCAATAAGTTGAGCCATTATACTTGTTTCCCGATAGGAATGCG
>CAZQTE010000370.1:0-5961 GCA_964595615.1 uncultured Saprospiraceae bacterium | reverse complement strand
TACTTAGGGTCATTTAAAGAATTCGTCAAAGAATACGCCAATAGACCTTCTCACTCCTACCATTCCTCTCATCTCTTTTTCTGATTCATCTTTTATTGCTTTTCTCTGTGATTGGGGTAAACGTACGTATGACTTTTCAAAATTTTGACATTTTTCGAAAATACTTTTCCAATACTCTATTCGATTTTTAGCACTATGTACTTCTACTTTTCTACTTTCATTAGACCAAGTTTTAACATTTTCTAATTGATGCTCTAAGTAAAGAAGCCAAGTTTTTTCGTAGTCGCTTTTCTTCATTCTATAAAGAAGTGTAAGCGCATCATTTAGTTCCTCTTGTGTAGTACCAGGAATATTTACGAGAGTTTTACTTATTTCATTTATCTTTTCATCTGATAAGAAATCTATTTCTGGGGCAGCTAATCCCTTTTCACGAGCACTTGGGAGAACATAAGCGCGTTCCACTTGAATATCTGTTGTATTTCTTTCTACAACTTGGATATTGTCTTGACAAGCTACTACGAATATCAAGAAAATAAAACTCAGAAAGACGGGAATAAGAATGATTTTAAAAGACATAACACAAATGTACAGATAAAAAAACACCAAGCCTCCGCCCCTGCGAAAACTTGGTGTTCTATATATTTACTCAAATAGAGTTGGAGTGTACTACTGCTTCATCATCTTAACTGTCTGGACTCCCAAACTGCTAAAATTAAAACGCATAAAGTACATACCGCTTGGTAAATCAGTTGTATTTACAGTTACTTGAAATGTGTCTTTGTCCGATACATAAGTACGTATGACGCGACCATCCGCAGCAATAACTTCTAAAGTTACATCTTCACCAAAAGTGTCCAAAATCTCGTAGTGAATTTCTCCACGGAAAGGATTTGGATATATCAGAGTGTTCTCGTTGCCAATGAAGATTGTGATTTCTTCTGTATTTGAATAGCTCACAACACCCGCTTCATTTGTCATACTAACTCGGTAGAATGAACGTCCACGCATTGGGTCAAGGTCATTTGTTTGATTGTAAGTCAAACTATTCATTTCGACTGTATTGATTTCTTCAAAATCAACACCATCTTTTGACCGCTCTAATACATAAGTTACACCTTGTGTCGAGCCTTCTTCTGTCAATAATTCAACTTCTACATTTGCAGAGTGAACAACCGTTGCATCAATGACTAAGCCTTGAGCACCTCCACCTTGTGCTTCTGATCCACAAAAATCAGTAGAATTAGTTACTAATCGATTATCAACAGTAGATGCCGTACATGCATTATCTGTTACCGTCAACATTACATCATAGAAACCATTTGACGACCAAACCACTTCTATACTTGAAGTGTTTTCACCCGTTACAACTGCACTACCTTGTACATTCCAGCTGTATGTCGCTGTTGAACTATTAGTATTGGCAGTGTATGTGTATGTTTCACCTTGACACAAGATATTATCAGCTGGTCCTGTAAAAGAAGCATCCGCATCTTCGTTAATGAAGATTGTAATACCTGTCGTCTCAATGAATGGACAACATGGTCCGCGACGCGCACAACGGTAATAAGTAGTAGTTGTGTACAATGCTGGTGGGTCATAAGTCAATGAATTCGTATTCGGAATTTCCGTCACCTGCGTTTGATTAAATGGACCTTCACCTTCTTTGAACATCCATACATATTCAATTGGTCCGCCTGAACCACCTGATGGATTAACCAATGAAGTTATTGGTGCAGGGTCATAACCTGTTCCACAAGCTGTCTGGTCACAACAAATCTGACCTGGGTCAGTAAAGTTATCACATTCACACTCTGGTGGATTTGCTAATGTATTGCTACAAGTCGTTGTACATCCTGTTGTATTATCTGTAACTGTCACCGTATAAGTACCAGGAGACAAACTATTGATATTTTGTGCATTAGCACCATTACTCCACGCATAAGAGTAATTTCCAGAACCATTAGATACTGCTACGGTTAAAGCACCATCACTACCATTATTTTCTGAAACTGGAGAACTTACAGTTACAGAGCAAGATAATGAAGGATTATTGCTAACTCCTACGGTTGCAGTAGAAACTCCCGTACATCCATTCGCATCTGTTGCTGTTACAGTATAAGTTCCATTTGTTACTCCTGAAATAGAAGAACCACTTCCTCCGTTTGACCAAGCATAAGTATATGGAGAAGAACCGCCTGATGCATTTGCAGTAGCTGTTCCGTTAATTCCACCAGGACAAGAAACAGTAGTTGCATTTGTCGTTACATCGAGGTCACTTCCTTGTGTTACCGTCGTTGCATCAATATTTGAACAACCATTAGCATCTGTTACAGTCACAGTATAAGTACCTGCACTTAAGCCCGTAATCGTTGCATTGTTTCCACCATTTGACCAAGCATAAGTATATGGAGAAGAACCACCTGATGCGTTTGCGGTAGCTGTTCCTGTACTAGCGCCAGCACATGCTGATGCAGTACTACTTGCATTAACATTAATTCCATTGCCTTGCGAAACAGTTGTTGAGCTCGTATCAGTACAACCATTTGAGTCCGTTGCAGTTACGGTGTAAGTTCCAGCACTTAAGCCTGTGATTGTTGCACCGTTTCCACCATTTGACCAAGCATAAGTATATGGTGCAGAACCACCACTTGAACTTGCTGTAGCTGTTCCTGTATTGGCACCAGCACATGCTGATGCAGTACTATTTGCACTGACATTAACTTGAGTTGGTTGAGAAATAGTCGTTGATGCTGTTGCAGTACAACCATTTACATCTGTTACAGTTACACTGTATGTTCCTGCGCTCAATCCTGTAATCATTTGAGAATTACCTCCATTTGACCATGCATAATTATATGGAGAAGTTCCACCAAATGCATTTACAGAAGCAGTACCGTCATTACCACCAAAACAAGAAACATCTGTACTTCCAGGCGATAATGTGATTGCTCCTCCTTGACCGATAGTAGTTGATGACGTATCTGTACAACCATTAGCATCAGTTACTGTCACTGTATAATTTCCAGCAGATAGGTTACTGATTGTTTGTGTATTACCACCGTTTGACCAGGAGTAAGAATATCCTGAAGTACCACCAGTAACATTTGCACTTGCACTTCCAGTGTTTCCACCAGCACAAGCTACAGGAGTACTACTCGCGTTTACATTCAATTGCGACGGTTGAATAACGGTAGCAGAAGCTGTTGCCGTACATCCGTTAGCATCTGTAACTGTTACATTATATGTTCCAGCGGTTAGATTACTTAGTGTCGAAGAAGTCGCTCCATTACTCCAAGAAAAAGAATAAGGTGTTGCACCTCCACTTGTAGAAGTTCCTACAGCACCAGTATTTTCTCCAAAACAAGAGACTGGAGTTGCCATTGCTGTTACATTTACATCAGAGCCAGTTTGTCCTACTGTATCTGAGTCAACAGCTGTACATCCATTTGCATCTGTTACCGTTACTGTATATGTACCTGGTGCTAAACCTGTAATAACTTGTGTATTCCCACCGTTTGACCAAGCATACGTATAAGGCGCAGTTCCGTTAGATGGACTTGCCATTGCATTACCATTATTTGAACTACATAAGGCATTCATTGTAGAAACAAAAACATCCACATCATCAGTACCTGTAATAAAGATTGTCTTTGCTCCCATACAGCCACTGTTATTATCAGTAACTGTTACAGTGTAAGTTCCTGGAGCCAAATTCGAAATTGTTTGTGTATTGGCACCATTACTCCAAGAATAAGAATAACTGCCTGAACCACCTGAACCTTGAGCTGTAGCAGAACCGTTATTTGCACCACAACTTGCATTTACTTGAGTTGTAGAAGCAAAAATACTAGCTCCTTCTTGCGTTAAAGTTACAGAAGCAGCATTTGTACAACCTGTAGCATCTGTTACCATTACAGTATATAGACCTGCTCCAAGATTTGTGATAGTCTGAGTAGTTGCTCCTGTATTCCATTCGTAGGTATACGGCGCAGTTCCATTAGATCCCGTAGCTGTTGCTGAACCACCGTTAGGCGCAGCACATGTAGGATTGTTACTATTAATAGAGATATCTACTTGAGAAGAAGGCTCAATTACAACATCTGTAGATGCTTGACATCCTTGAGAGTCTGTTACTGTTACAGAATAAGTACCTGCCGACAATCCTGAAACTGACTGAGTTGTCGCTCCAGTACTCCACAGATAAGAGTAGTTTGGTGTACCACCAGAGGGATTAACAGATGCTGCCCCCATTGTGTTATCTCCACAAGGAGGAGAAGTAACTGAAACAGCTAAATCAATCGCACTTGGAGAGCCAACTGTACCACTACCGCTAACTGTACAGCCATTGCCATCAGTTACAGTAACAAAATAAGTACCTACTGGTAAATTTGCATTTACTGTTGATGTTTCACCATTGTCCCATAGGACATCATAAGGAGCTGTACCTCCTGTAATGATAGCAGTTACACTACCATCACAACCAGCAGAGCAAGCAATATCAGAACCGACAACAGTTAAGTTAATAGCTTCTGGAATAACAACACAAGTGACCACACCACATACATTGGCATCTAAAACAGTTACACAATACTGTGTTCCTGCTAATAAACCTGTACGTGTATCACCTGAACCTCCATCACTCCAATTGTAAACATAAGGAGGCACACCTCCAGATGTTGGTACAGTAACGTTACCATTACCAGAGCAAATATCACTGATGATGATGTCTGCATCTGTTTGAGGTGCAGAAGTCAAAGTAACGGTAGCGACATCATATCCTAGGTCCATATCTGTAATTGTAACAGAATAAGTACCAGGACCGAGTCCATAGATAGACTCAGTAGTTTCCCCATTGCTCCATTCATAGGTGTAAGGAGCCCAACCTCCTGAGCCAATGGCTGTAATGGAACCATTAGTAAAGCCACCACAAGTAGGATTTGTAGCTTCTACCGTCGCGACTACTTGTGCATTGGCAGTAAGGCCGAGCATTAAGAACAAGCTAAAGGCTACGAGAAGCCTACCCTGTTTAGCTAAATTAAAATGTAAGATTTCTTTCATAATAAGGGCATAAATTTTGAAAAAAGACATTGCAAGATTTAAACTTACAAAATCCAAGAGACAATAATTTGTAAAAAAACATGGTTATGAGGAATATATACTTGACGAATACATAAGGAAAAGTCACTATAAGTAAAAGTAATTCAATAACTTGAGTCATTATACTTGTTCTTTTTCCTTCTAAAAAACACAAAAAATAGTTCCGTGATGCAGACCATGCAACGATTTTTTGAATTTCTTAGAAGAAAAAATTACTACGCATTATGACTCAACTTATTAAATCACTTTTACTAAGTACTCGGACACAATTATTTACAATATTAGAACAGGGCAATTTTCCGCTTGATTTCACTCTAAAAATCCTTAAAGACCGTAGGGTATTGGCGGTTTTTAAAGCCAAATCAATCAAAAAATTTCCTCTGTTCTAATTATCGAAATAATTATATTCGAGTACTTAAGATTATTTAAAAAATAATTTATAACAATCCTTATGAGCTCATTAAATAATATTCCCTAAGCAACGACAAAACAATAAGTCCGTCATCTGGACAGGTCATTATTTCGTCGTTACTAAAAGCCCGCGACGGCTATTTTTACGCACTTAAAAAAAGTATATAAAAACAAATTCGCAGGTTTCTGGAATGAAAAAATCAGCTTTTAATGCATGCAAAAGCAAACACAAAAAACTAAATTAGTTTTTGAAAAATCCTTTAACTGGTGGAGATAAGATGTCGAAAAAAAAGAGAGAAGTTAGAAAATTGTGTTGAAAATCGAAGGGGCGATTCTCTTATACTTCTCAAAATGTGTCTTTAAATACTGTAGATATCTTGTATTTCGTACTGTAAAGGAAAGCATTATTTTGGATATATTCAAAATAATTGACTTTAACTCTTACATGTTAAG
>CAZQTE010000369.1:4976-6032 GCA_964595615.1 uncultured Saprospiraceae bacterium | reverse complement strand
ATTGAGTTTATATCTTAACGACTTTACCATCGCTAATAATCTTTTTAGTACCTCCAGACATTGCATAATGTTTCCCGCCTAGTACGTAGTAAATTTCTACTGCGTAATTCTTGCTTTCTTTCAATTCACTATTGAAATAATCTACCATAAACATATTGCCATTGTATGTAATCGGAAAGCCCGTTTCAATCTTATCTCCTGGCGATACTGGATTTCCTTCATTAAAAGGTAAAACTTTTCCAGTGTCTAAATCTCGGATGATTACAGCAAATTCTTCATCCATAATCGCACGAGGACCTTCTTTGTGCTGCAAGTGAAATTGAAGATTTGTGTAACGCCATTTTTTAGGCTTAATCTTACGCATATCTTTAGAGTCTTTACGTTCTCGCGCTTCTACTCCAACGAATGCGATGTTGGTGTGTGTGACAATATCTGCAATGCGTTCTTTGCGCATTTTTTCGATTTTCGCACGACGAATTTCATCCGCAGTTTGCTCTTTTTGGGCTAGGGCATCACCTAGTTTGCCGTCGTATTTTTTGATTCTACCGAGCAGATTTTGCTTTTGAGCTTCCAATTCAGCAATTTTTGCTGAATTATCCTCACGACCACGTGATAATCGCGTAATTTCTTTTTTCAAATCGTCAATTGACTTATTACGTCTTGCGATTTTGCTTCTATACGCTTTAATTTCAGAAGCTTGGCTTTTAACCTTTTTTTCTAAGCGAGCAATAGTATTTTCATACTCTTCAATACGTGACTCAAGTTCCGCAACTTTAACTTCTAAATCTTCAATTTTAATGTCTTTAGCATTATTGTCTTCAGCTAATTCATCCATAGCGGACTTGTACTGAATGACTTTTTTTTCTAAGTTTTGGTTTTTGTTGTAAGATGCAATTGTCACAGCTGTTAGTGATACTGCGAGAACTGAACCGATGATAATGGCTAGTGTCTTATTCATGTTGTCTAAGGATTTAATAACTCATACTTTGGGGGAGAAGAATGAGAAATTATTAATGTGTTGATAGTGTCCATGTAAATACATCCAAGTTTTACTAA
>CAZQTE010000369.1:0-4876 GCA_964595615.1 uncultured Saprospiraceae bacterium | reverse complement strand
TTTTATTAACTGAATAAGAGTTGTTTTTGGTTCATTTATTATGTTAAATTTTACAATAAGACAGGAATTAAACGGTTTGGCATTTTTTTGTCACTAAAAATTAGTTAATATGAACTTCTGACTTAAAATACCACGATTTTTGCCTTGTTGAAACTATTCAATGCAACTTTATGAAATAATGTATGTCATTTTTTTCGACCTGATTTAGTAATTCACCAACACCGACTAATTAAAATGAAGATATCACCAACACTCATCATAGTCTTTTTGCTATGCAATTTTTTTACAGCCTTTTCACAAGAAACCCAAGACACCATTGACCGTCGCATTGTTACTACTGCTCGCATAAATGGCGCAGCACCCGTCCTCGACGGTATGTTTGATGAACCAGTCTGGAATCAGGTAGAATGGGCAACAGGATTTACAGAAAATGAACCTGACAACGGCGTAGTTGCTGACCAAGAGACCGCTTTTAAAATCCTTTATGACGAGAAATTTTTGTATGTTGCATATCAATGCTTTGACCCCGAGCCAGATAGTATCGTCAGTCGAATGAGTCGCCGCGATGGTTTTGAAGGGGATTGGGTAGAAATAAGTATTGACTCTTACCACGATTTACAATCTGCATTTTCTTTTACAACTACGGTCGCAGGTGTCAAGGGCGACGAAAGTATTACCAATCAATTTAATTGGGATGAAAGTTGGAATCCAATTTGGTATCTTAAGACTCAAATCAATGATAAAGGTTGGAATGCGGAGATTAAAATTCCTTTTTCTCAGCTTCGTTTTACCGCTCAAGAAGAGCAAGTGTGGGGGATTCAGGTCAATCGTCGTCACTTTCGAGATGGTAGCCGTTCGACTTTTCAACATATTCCTAATGGTGCCTCATATTGGGTACGTGGTTTTGCCGAACTGCATGGAATTAGAGGCATCAAGCCACAGAAACAAAGAGAAATTCAACCTTATGTAGTCGCCAAAGCAGAGACTTATCCCGGTGAAGAAGGTAATCCATTTGCAGATGGTAGTGATACGAATTTTAGTGCTGGTGTAGACGGTAAAATCGGGATTACCAACAATATGATTTTGGATTTTACAATTAATCCAGACTTTGGACAAGTAGAGGCAGACCCTTCACAGTTGCGTCTTGACGGCTTTGAGCAATTCTTCCAAGAACAACGTCCATTTTTTATTGAAGGAAATCAAAATTTCAACTTCCGTCTGTCGAATATGGACGTCTGGGGAGGTTTTAATAGCGACCGTTTGTTTTATTCGCGTCGTATTGGTGCCAATCCAAAAAGCTACCCAAGTACTAATGATGGCGAGCATGTTGACATTCCTGCTAACTCAACAATCTTAGGCGCAGCTAAGGTGAGTGGACGAACACAAAAAGGACTTTCTATTGGTATTTTGGAAAGTATTACGCAGGAAGAAATGGCGATTATTGATAATAACGGTGAGCGTCGTGAGGAAATGGTGGAGCCATTGACCAGTTATTTTGTGGGGCGTGTGAAGCAGGATTATAATGATAATAATACAACGATTGGTGGTAGTTTTAATGCCGTAAATCGTCGCTTGGGAGAGTCAGATATGCGTGATTGGTTGACAGACCAAGCCTATACTGGTGGATTGGATATTTTGCATAAGTGGAAAGAACAAACTTGGCAATTTCAAGGCTCTTTATCTGCCAGTCAAGTTATGGGAACACAATCTGCTATTTTGAATAAACAAACGGATTTTTTGCATGCTTTTGACCGCCCAGATGCGGAACATTTGGAGATAGATAGTACGGCGACTTCCATGTTTGGTCATGCAGGTTCGGCTAAAATTGCGAAGTATGGAGGCAAGTTCCGTTTCTCAACAGGCGTGACTTGGCGTTCTCCAGGTTTGGATTTAAATGACCTTGGATTTATGTCAAACACAGATGAAATCAATCATGTATTTTGGGGAGGATACCGTCTTCTCAAACCAACGAAAGTGTTTAACTCTGCTGGTTTAAATATCAATAATCGAAATACTTTTGATTTTTCAGGAAGATTTTTAGCTCAATTCTTCAATACGAATGGCTTTCTGCAATTCAAGAATTTTTGGAGTGTAAATGCGAACATTCATTACGAGACAAAAGATATTTCTCGTCGTGCTTTATTTGGAGGTCCTGCTTTAAATCGTCCACGAGGTAGATTTACCAATATAAATCTGAGTACAGATAATCGTAAAAAAGTCTTTTTTAATGTGTGGACAGGTCAAGGATTTGCAGGTGCGGGTTCCCTGCGTTCAGAGAATGTTGGAATGTATATGCAAGTACAACCGACGAATGCTTTTAGCTTTTCCATTGCGCCGAGTTACAGCAAGTTTTTTCGAAAATTTCAGTACATTCCTTTTCAAAATATCAATGATGGAACACGTTATGTCGGAGGTAGTTTGAATCAAAGAACTTTAGATTTGACCTTGCGTCTCAATTACAATATCACACCTAATTTGACCATTCAATATTATGGTGCGCCATTTATTACGCATGGAGAGTATAGTGATTTTAAAGAAATTACAAACCCATTGGCAGAAGGAGATGAGCGTTTTGAGTTGTATGGTGATGAAGTGGTTTATGATTCTGAAAATGATTATTACTATTTAGACGCGGATAAAAATGGGGTACAAGATTGTGGTAATTGTGATTTTGGAAATCCTGACTTTAGTTTTATCCAGTTTCGTTCGAATATGGTGGCGCGTTGGGAATATGTTCCAGGTTCTGAATTGTTCTTAGTTTGGTCTCAAAATACAACGAATTCAGGTAATCCAATGGATGCCTTATTACCAACTTTGAATGAGAATTTATTTCAAGAAAAAGGACGTAATATCTTTTTGATGAAATGGACTTATAGGTTTATACTCTAAACCGTAACTCAGTTTTCCAAGCTGAGAATCCCGTAAAACAGCCCATACGGGTAAACTTTTCTAAGCTGTTAAAAAAATGCTCGCTGAGATTAATTTTTCAGCGAGCGTTTTTTTTGCAATGAACACTTGTTCGCCCCCTAACCCCCGTTCGGGGGAACTTTTTTCAGAGCTGAGTTTTCTTTGGTAAATATTAACTTTAGTACTCTAAGACCTTTAAAGCCAAGATTTACAAAGCTAAAATTAAGAAAAACGAAAGTTCCCCCAAATGGGGGTTAGGGGGTAAAAAACGCACTTTCCCGTCTAAAAATCGAACAATATCCAAAATTAGATGTCTATACATTGAATAAGATTTCACAACTCAACTCTTATCAACATGAATCGCAAGAAATTCATCAAAAATTCCCTAATGGGACTGGCAGCAACAACGATTGCAACCAACACAAAAGCTAAAGAAAATACCAAAGAAGCCACACCCGAATTAAAACAAGTCGGCTTCAATCATATACCAAATAAAGAGGAACGAACAATGAAAACCGTATTACATCGTGCTAATACTCGAGGACATGCCAATCATGGTTGGTTGGACACGCATCACTCTTTCAGTTTTGCTAATTATCGAAATCCAGAACGCATGAATTTTGGCGTATTACGCGTCTTAAATGATGACCGCGTCGCTGCCCAGCGTGGTTTTGCTAAGCATCCTCATGACAACATGGAAATCATCAGTATTCCCTTAGAAGGTGCATTGGAACACCAAGATAGCATGGGCAATCAACACGTCATCAAAAAGGGCGATGTGCAGGTAATGAGCGCAGGCACAGGCATTTATCACTCGGAAAAAAACAGAAGTGGAGACGAAGAAGTGAAGTTTTTGCAAATTTGGGTTTTCCCAAAACAGCGCAATATCGAACCGCGCTACGACCAGATTGCATATGATGTCAATGACCGTATCAACAAATGGCAACGTGTCGTTTCGCCAGAGTCAGACGGCAGCGTGACGATTAATCAAGATGCTTATTTCAGTATGACAAAATTGGAAAAAGGAAAGTCTTTGGACTATTCTATTGCGCGTGCGGGGAATGGTGTTTATGCTTTTATTTTGGAAGGTTCAGTTTCGATTGACGGGCAAGATTTGGGTAAACGTGACGGCTTTGGCGTGTGGGATACGGATAAAATTTGTGTGACGGCATCGGAGGATGCGGAGATATTGCTTATGGATGTGCCTATGGAGATGTCGTAATACAGCTTTCCATTTTGAACTAAAAAACGCTTGTAGAGATTAAGTTCTTTACGAGCGTTTTTTTTGCATATATGACGCGATTGGAACACAGATGAACGCGGAAAAACACGGATTAGAACGGATTTCCATTTTACTCTATCTCATCAGACGAAAAGGAATAAATAAAAGTGGAAGAAATCCGCGTCTTATCCGTGTCTCATCTGATAAATCCGCGTTTGAATCACGTATTCTCAGCAATTTTACCAATATCCTACATTCTTTTGACACCTAAATCAAACATTTAAGCGTTAACAGGTGTAACTTTGCACCAGAAATTTAATATCTAAAGTCCAAAATCTAACATCTTAAAAAAAGAATAATGAAAAAAACACACATCATAGCAATCGTCATGATTATCGCAGCCATTGGGATTTTCATTAATAGTGGGCAGGATATGACTGCTTTTTCTACTTTCAAACAAGCGACATTGGATGCACAAGTAGTGAAAGTATCAGGAGATTTGGTGAAGAACAAAGAGATGTACTACAATCCACAAGAGAATGAAAACTACTTTTCCTTCTACATGAAAGATAGCGAAGGACAGGAGCGTAAAGTCATTTTAGCGAGTGAAAAACCGCAGGATTTTGAAAAGAGTGAGAATCTTGTAGTGACGGGAAAGATGGAAGGAGATGAATTCATCGCCAGTGATATGTTGATGAAATGTCCGTCGAAGTATAAAGATGAGGAAATTTTTGTGAAGGCGAAGGC
>CAZQTE010000368.1:0-6042 GCA_964595615.1 uncultured Saprospiraceae bacterium | reverse complement strand
AATTCAAATTCAATAGGGGAGTGGTCGTGATTGCCAATTTCGTGATTATTTTTTTGAGGATGATTGTTATGATTTGTATGATTATTATGAGAGCGTTTTTTACATAAAAATCATACTAATCATAAAAGTCATTTTCAAAAGAAACCAAGTCAAAAAGGTCTAAGTCATACACAATAACCAATAACATAATAACCAGTAACTAACAAAATGAAAATAGTAAGCTACAACGTAAACGGCATTCGCGCAGCACTCAAAAAGGGCTTCGCAGAATGGTTAGGAGAAAATGATTTTGACGTGGTCTGCTTACAGGAGACGAAGGCGATGCGCGAGCAAGTAGATTTGTCAGAAATTGAAGCTTTAGGCTATCAATCTTCTTGGTTTTCGGCGCAAAAGAAAGGCTATAGTGGTGTGGCTACTTTTTATAAAAAGCAACCAGATTTGGTCGTGGAAGGCTGTGGAATTGAAGCTTATGATTTTGAAGGTCGCGTTATTCGCACCGACTTTGGTGATACTACAATTTTAAATATTTACTTCCCAAGTGGAAGTTCGGGCGATGCGCGACAGGAAGTGAAATTTGCCTTTTTGAAAGACATTTTTGAATTTGTCAATGAGTTGAAAAAGGAGCGTCCAAATATCATTTTGGTGGGTGATTACAATATCGCACATGGCGAAAATGACATTCACAATCCTTCCAAACAACACAAAACATCAGGTTTCCTTCCTGAAGAAAGAGAATGGATGACGAAGTGGTTTGAGAGTGGTTTTGTTGATGCATTCCGCACGAAACGTCCTGAAGAAACGCAATACAGTTGGTGGTCGTACCGCGCAGGCGCGCGTAAGAATAATAAAGGCTGGCGTATTGATTATCAGTCAGTTAGTACTCCGATTGCAGATAAGATTGTAGATGCTTTTCAGTTGACGGATGTGGTGCATAGTGACCATTGTCCGGTGTTTATGGAGATTGATATTTAGGAATATTTCCTAAATATTTTGTATATTTGAAAAAATAAACTTGATGATAGAAATAGGAATTGAAAATAAGGTTTATTCCATTCAAGAATACTTTACATTGGAAGCAATGTCTAAGGTGAGATATGAGTATTATCAAGGAAAAATTGCCCCTATGCCCGGAGGAACAGCTATTCACAATTTAATTGGTACTAATCTCGCTGCTTTTTTAAGACAAGAATTAAAGAAAAATGGAGAGAATTATTATGTGATGGGAGACAACATGAAAGTCAGAATTGATGCTTATGATGTCATTGTATATCCAGATGCTTTAGTGATTTTCGATAAACTCGAATATTATAATAATAGAAAAGATATTCTTGTAAACCCTATATTAGTGATTGAAGTGCTTTCTCCCAGTACAAAAGATTTTGACAATACTGTTAAATTTGATTACTATAAATCGCTTGATAGTTTAAAAGAGTACGTTTTAGTGCATCAAGAAAGCGCAAGTGTTAGCACTTATTATAAGGAAGAAGCCGATTTGTGGCGCATTAAAACAATCCAAGGAGTAGAGAAATCTGTTTTCTTAAAATCTCTCAATTTGAGTATTCCATTGGATGAAATATACTACCAAACTGGAATTTGATTGATTTAATTACTTGTTTTATGCCTACCAACCTCCAACCAAGAAAATGTTAATAAAAACCAAAGGCATCATCATCCGCACCAAGAAATACTCCGAAAGCAGTATTATCGCGGATATATACACCGAGGCGAAGGGGCTACGGTCGTACATTGTTAGTGGTGTGCGCGCGAAAAAGTCTAAGTTTCCTCCAGGGCTTTTGCAGGTGATGTCATTGGTGGATATGGTCGCTTATCATCGAGACGATAAGCAAAGTATGACGCGGATAAAAGAGATACGGGCGGCACATGTTTTTCAAAAATTGCCCTTTGAGATTGCGCGGCGTTCGGTGGGTATTTTTATGGCAGAGATTACACAGCGGACGATTAGAGAGTCAGAGGAGAATGCAGACTTATTTCAATTCCTATTTGATAGTTTCCTTTTTTTAGATGAGACCACAGAGTCAGTTGCTAATATTCATCTTTGGTTTATGGTGAATTTGAGTGCGCATTTAGGCTTTATGCCAGGCGGTGATTTTGACGAATACAATGACTTTTTTGATTTGAAAGAAGGTCAATTTGTACCTTTTGGATTTGACCATACGCACTTTTTGAATGAGGAATTGAGTTTGATTTTGTACAATTTACTGCAATCTCCTGTCGAAAATGTGCATGAAGTAGAAATGACTCGCGGCCAACGAAAATTGTTAGTAGGGCATTTATTAGACTTTTACGCTTTACATATTGAAAATTTACAGCAGATACACAGCCATGCAATTTTGGAGGAAGTATTGGGTTAAAGTTGTAGAAAAATAATATTTGACTGGTGTGGGCTTTTCCTGTATCTTTGGTAAAATGATTTTTCATAAAACTATAATAGAGTATGACAATTGCAATAAAAAAAATAGAGATAGCTAAAAAGGTTTTAGAAGAACAAGATGAAGAAATACTTAATCGATTGGATGCTATTTTAGCTAAAAATGCTGAATTAAGTAATGCTGAATTATTGGAAAAATATGCAAAACCAATCAAAAAGAAGTTTGATTTAGAGGAAGTAATGCGAGAACAGGGAAAGAAACGTTTTGATGTAGATAAAATTGAACGATTATCCAAACAAGCAAACATTCAAGAACCGATAGAAGACTTATTGAAAATGCTTGATTAACCTCCCAAACCTAAACGATGAACTACACATTTGACACTAATATTTTACTCTATATTTTTAGAGAGACCAGTTTGAAATTTAAACTTGTAAAAGCCTTAAATCTGGATAATCCAGACACCAATCTATTTATTTCTATAGCAAGCGTTGCTGAAATGCGTGCTTTGGCTCTAAAAAATAAATGGGGGTAAGAACAAACGAGTAGCGTTGGAAGAATATCTAAAAGACTTTGTCATCATTCCAATAAATAATGATGAAATTGTCAATACTTACGCCCAAATCGACGCATTCTCCCAAAACAAACTCCCCAACAAACCCCTAAATACAACCGCCCGCAATATGGGAAAAAACGACATCTGGATCGCCGCAACCGCAGCCCTAACCAATTCTCAACTACTCACCACAGATAAAGATTTCACGCATTTAGACAAAGCCTTCTTAGATTTACAACTTATCGAAGCAAAAGAGTGGATTTAAGCCATAATTTCTCTTCCTTTCTGCCAATTTCAGCCAAAACTTCATTTTCTCGCCTTTTTTATCAAAATGTGGATAAAATCTTAGTTAAAAAGTCCACTAAGCGTTACAAATCAACGTAAATTAGCCGTTTCAATTCATTTAGTAGATAAAAGAGGCAAAACACTCTTTTTTTCAATAACATCACGACCTCAGACGGTTTATTTTGTGTGCTAAAAAACCATAGAAATTGGATTTTAGATTAAAGATTTTAGCCTGTCCCGTATTTTCAATCGGGAACTTTAGACTTTTATAGTGAAAATAAGAATTTTGTGTTCTATTATTGATAATCAAAGGAATACATAGACAATTAATTTTACGATTAAAAATATCTAACATCTAAAATCCAATATCTAACATCTAAATAAGAACTAAGCCATTATAATGGACTCGAATTTTTTAAAAGATATTATGTTTAAAGCCCAAGGATTTGAAGACGATGGAGATTTCATGCCTCTTATTACAATTGATGAGGAGGATGAAAACTCGATTGATGAAGAAGTGCAGGAAGTGCTGCCCGTTTTAGCATTGAAAAATACGGTTCTTTTCCCGGGTATTGTCATCCCGATTACGGTGGGACGCGATAAATCTATCAAAGCGATACAACACGCTTATGAAGGAGACCGCTTGATTGCTGTTTTGTCGCAGCGCGATAGTGATGTGGAAGTACCGCATGATACTGATTTGTTTCGTATCGGAACGGTGGCGCGTATCATCAAGTTGATTAAGATGCCTGACGGTACGACAACGGCGATATTGCAAGGTCGTAAGCGTTTTACTTTGTTAGAAATGTTGACCGAAGAGCCTTTTATGAAAGGACGGATTGAGGTGTTGAGCTACATTTCAGCGACTAATGAATTGGAATTTGAAGCTATGATTTCTTCTGTGAATGACATGGCGAAAAAGATAATTGAACTCTCTCCAAATATTCCTACAGAAGCAGTTGTGATGCTGCGCAATATCACGAATTCAAGTTTCTTGTTAAACTTTATTGCTTCTAACTTAGGTAGCAAAGTTTCGGCAAAGCAACAGATTTTAGAGATAAATGACCTCTCTGAAAAGGCGACGACTATCATTCAATTTATGGATAGTGAGTTGCAACTTTTGGAGTTGAAAGATAAGATTGAGAGTAAGGTGCGTGTGGATATGGAGAAGCAGCAGCGCGATTATTTCTTGAACCAACAATTGAAGACTATTCAAGAAGAGTTGGGGCAATCTAATCCTCATGAGGAAGAAATTGAGCAATTGGTACGCCGCGCACAGAAAAAAGATTTTCCGAAAGAAGTCAAACAAGCATTCAACAAAGAAATCAACAAAATACGTCGTATGAACCCGCAGGTGGCGGAGTTTTCGGTGCAGTTGACTTACTTAGAGTTGATGTTGGATTTGCCTTGGAATGAATATACAGAGGACAATTTTGACCTCAAAAAGGTAATGAAAGTGCTGGACCAAGACCATTATGGATTGGATAAAGTGAAAGAGCGTATTTTGGAACATTTGGCTGTTTTGAAGCTGAAAGGGGACATGAAAGCACCAATTTTGTGCCTTGTTGGTCCTCCAGGTGTGGGTAAAACATCTTTGGGACGTTCGATTGCGCGTGCGATTGACCGCAAATTTGTGCGGATGTCATTGGGTGGTTTGCATGACGAAAGCGAAATCCGTGGACACCGTAAAACCTACATTGGGGCAATGCCCGGACGTGTGATTCAGTCTTTGAAAAAAGTCGGAGCATCCAATCCTGTTTTCATTTTAGATGAGATTGATAAAGTCGGAAAAGGCTTTAGAGGAGACCCTTCTTCTGCCTTGTTGGAGGTTTTAGACCCAGAGCAGAATAGCACTTTCCACGATAATTATTTGGATTTGGAATATGACTTGTCAAAAGTCATGTTTATTGCGACGGCAAATTCGCTTTCGACTATTCAACCCGCACTTTTAGACCGTATGGAAATCATTCAAGTCAGCGGTTATTCTGTTGAAGAAAAATTAGAAATCTCAAAGCGTCACCTCATTCCAAAACAACGGAAAGAGCATGGTTTGAAAGCTTCACATGTGAAGTTGTCACGCTCTGTTATGGAAAAATTGATACAAGATTATACCCGCGAATCTGGTGTACGTTCGCTTGACCGTCAGGTGGCAGGTGTGATGCGTGCCATTGCCAAAAAAGTGGCAATGGAAGAGGAATATAATGTATCTGTCAAGCCAAGTGAATTGAAAGATATGTTGGGTATTGCGCGTTATTCGCGCGAAGCTTATCAGGTTGAGAAAGTACCAGGAGTGGCTGTTGGATTGGCTTGGACGTCTGTTGGCGGTGATATTTTGTTTGTAGAAGCGAGTTTGAGCAAAGGAAAAGGCAAGATGACCTTGACGGGTAATTTGGGAGATGTGATGAAAGAATCGGCTTCGACTGCTTACTCTTACTTGCGTGCGCACAGCGAAGAAGCAGGCTTAGATGCTAAGGTTTTTGAGGAAAATGACATCCACATTCATGTACCAGAAGGCGCCATTCCAAAGGATGGACCTTCGGCGGGTATCACGATGTTGTCTGCAATGACATCTGCTTTTAGGAAAAAGCCTTTGAAGCAATATGTTGCCATGACAGGTGAAATTACTTTGCGTGGAAAAGTATTGCCAGTAGGCGGTATCAAAGAGAAAATTTTAGCTGCAAAACGCGCAGGTATCAAAGAAATCATTCTGTGTAAAGAGAATAAGAAAAATGTCGAAGAGATTAATGAGGAGTACGTTAAAGGACTGAAGTTTTCTTATGTGACTCGGATGCAGGAAGTTTTGCAAATTGC
>CAZQTE010000367.1:1562-6066 GCA_964595615.1 uncultured Saprospiraceae bacterium | reverse complement strand
ATAAAGATATACAAATCGAGAGTTTTACAAACAAAATTCTCCTTGAGGTGTAGAGAAAAACGGCGGATAGTTGAAAAACTCGTATATTGCAAGGTGATTTAAGAAAAAACTACCATGACCAACAAATCTACTACAGACATACAAACATCGACAAGTGCAAGTACAACGCTTGGAGAGCGAGCAAAAATTTATGCTTTACAACTCTTCAATGAGCGTGGAGATGCACGTTTGACTTACCACAATTTTCGTCAGGCAACGGAGGTGAATACCTTAATCAAAGAAATTTCGGATGCTGAAAATACGGTCGAAACAGCCCGTGAAGCTGCCGAAATCGCTTCTTGGTTTTACCTCACAGGTTTTTTAGCAGACCCTAAAAATGCTTTTGTCTTTGCGCGAAAAAATACCAACGAATTCCTTTCTGTTCAACAAATACCAGTTGCTGCTTCTGAGCAGGTAATTGCTTGTTTGCAAACTTTAGAGTCTGGAAATGTACCGCGTAATGATGCTGCGAAAGTCTTTTCTGATGCTCGAAATGCTTGGTTGTTTGCCACGAATTTTTCGGAAAAGAGTGCTTTGTTGCGTTTAGAATTAGAACTGTTGTTACACGAACAATATTCAAAGGCAGATTGGACACAATTTCGTTTGCAGCAGATTATTGGGGCAAAGTTTTATACGGCTTATGCTAAGGAAAAATTTGAGATTGATACAGGACGTAATTTGATGTCTCAAAAATCTCTGGTAGAAAAAAGTCGAAACAATACCTCGATGCGTGATGATGAAGTCGTCTTGCGCAGTTTTGAAGGTATCGAAAAGAAAATGCCTGAACGTGCGATACAAACTTTTTTTCGCGCGAATTATCGGAACCACATCAATCTCAGTCAAATCGCCGATAATAAAGCGAATATCATGATTAGCGTAAATGCTATTTTGATTTCGGTAGTTTTGTCGATTGCTTCTTATCAAAATATTAGTGAGCGTAATCCAGCTATTTTAGCACCTGTTATTGTTTTTGTGATTGCAGGTTTGGCATCTTTGATTTTTGCAGTTTTGTCTGCCCGTCCGAAGGTGACTTCACTCAATAATGGTAAGAAAACAATGGAAGATGTGAAGAAGAATGTCGCTTTTTTTGGAAATTTTGTAGGATTGAGTGTAGAGCAATTTGAAGAAGCTATGGATGCTGTGATGCGGGACGGCGAGTTGATGTATGGAAATATGACGCGAGATTTGTATTACTTAGGAAAGGTATTGGACAAGAAGTATCGCTTGCTGACTATGTCTTATAATATTTTTATGGTGGGTTTTGCGACTACGGTTTTGTTCTTTTTGATTGCTTTGTTTTTGTAGTCGGTCACTTGTGTAGAGCAAAAACAAAAACGGCAGCTATCTCACAAGATAGCTGCCGTTTTAATATTAAACATCTTTGAAACTTACGCTTCCACAGGGTTATTCAAAGTCTCATCGACCAAGATACGACCACAGTGTTCACAAGCAAGAATATTGTTGTGTGTAGCAATTTCCATTTGCACCTGAGGTGGAATTTGGTTGAAACAACCTCCACAAGAGTTACGCTCAACAGTTACAACTGCCATACCATTACGGTAGTTAGAACGGATACGATTGTAAGAATTCAAAAGACGCTCACTAATTTTCTTACGTGCTCTATCAGACTTTTTACGCAATTTTTCTTCGTCCTTTTCAGTCTTTACGATGATAGCTTCCAACTCGACTTTCTTTGTCGCTAAAGCTTTTTGCTTTAATTCCAAACGAGCTTGAGCAGCATCTTTAGTTTCACGTTTGTTGTGCAAAGACATGTTAGCTTCACGCATTTTTTTCTCGCTCAATTGGATTTCCAATTTCTGCATCTCCAATTCTTTCATCAATGCTTCGTACTCACGATTGTTCTTTACATTGTCCATTTGAGCAGTGTAACGCGCAATCAAGCCTTCCGCTTCACGAATATTAGCATCATGCTTACTGATACTGCCTTCCAAATCGCTAATACCTTCTTCCATACGACGCATACGCGTTTCCAAGCCTGCGATTTCATCTTCCAAATCACTCACTTCTATCGGCAATTCTCCCTTCAAGATTTGGATTTCATCAATCTTACTATCGATTTGTTGCAAATCGTATAAGTCTCTGAGTTTATCTATTACTGCTGTTGCTTCTTTTGCTTTTGCCATAAAAGTCTTATATTTTTAATTATCAGAGAATTTCGTTCAAATAGTCCCTTATAATAAACTGTACAAAGGGCTAAAAAGTTGCTCTAATCAACTGATTTTCAAAGGTAATTGACTGGATTTGTATTAACCTTAGTCAAATGAGCCGCAAAATTAACGAATTTTTTTGAAATAATTTCGTGTAAAAGCTCAATTGTGTATTGTTCGCTCTCATAATGTCCAATATCGGCAATAATTATGCGACCGTCTGCATCGAAAAACTCGTGATATTTATAGTCCGCCGTAATGAAAATATCTGCTTTTTGAGCTATGGCATTTCGCAATAAAAATCCACCAGAACCACCACAAACTGCCACAGTTTTTATCTTTTGCCCCGTCGGCGCAGTGTATTTTACCACGCCAGCTTTCATCGTTTTTTTCAAAAACTTCAAGAAATCTTCCACTTTCATTTCTTTCTTCAATTCCCCAATCATCCCCGAACCAACTTCCGAATTTTTATTTTCAATTGAAATAATATCGTACACATAATTTTTTGCAGGATGGCTTTCTTTGAGTGCATTTAGTACTTTTCCTTGCATTATTGCTGGAAAAACGACCTCCAACTTCATTTGCGCGCCATTTCCTTCATCAATAGTTCCGACGCCCAAAGTTGCATAACTGATGTTATTAATTCCATCTGCCGAACCTGCACCTGCCGCAAAAAGTGCCTGCCGGACAATTTCACTATGCGTAGCTGGCACAAAAGTAAATAGCTTTTTAAAGCCACTTTTAGGAGAAAGAATGCGTGTGTTTTCTAAACCTAATTTTTCTGCGATTTTTGTATTTACCCCTTGATAATAGACATTATCCAAATTGGTATGAATGGCATAAATCGCGATGTCATTTTTTATTGCAGAAATAATTGTCCGCTCCACATAATTTTTTCCATTAAAACGTTTCAAACCCTTAAAAACGATAGGATGGTGCGCTACAATCAGATTACAGCCCTTATCAATTGCTTCTTGCACAACTTCCTCTGTACTATCCAAACACGTAAGGACACCAGTTACTTCCGTCGAAGGATTACCGACGATTAAACCCGCATTATCGTAACTCTCTTGATAAGCGGCAGGTGCTATACTTTCAAGGAAATCGGTAACTTTTTTTATTGTCATAAGTATTCAAATTAGTACGAGGTTTGAATGTTTAGAATGCAAAAGTAACACAATAACCAATAACCAATAACCAATAACCAATCTATTGTGGAAGTTTATGCCCAATCGCACCATAAGTCAATGCACCTAAAGCAGCACTCAAAATCACCACGCCAAAGACAAGTAAGCCATTTCCGACCAAAACATACATCGGTCCTGGACACGCGCCCGTCATCGCCCAACCAAATCCGAAGATAGTGCCACCAAACAATGCAGCTTTATAACGTTTATCCTTGGGTTTTAGGTTCATTTCTGTGCCGTCCACCGTTTTTAGTCCTAATTTTTTGATTAAAAAGACGACAATTGCGCCTAAAATAACGGCAGTCCCAATGATGCCGTACATGTGAAAACTCTCAAAACGAAACATTTCTTGAATGCGATACCAAGAAATTGCCTCTGATTTTGTCATTATTATCCCAAATAAAATACCTGGGAAAAGGAATATCCAATTTTTCATAATTTTTAATTTTTGACTTTGGAAGCTAAAGCGTCCAGTACTATTTTAAAATAATTGGTAATAAGAAGTGCGTTGTAATCAAACCACCAATGAAGAAACCGATGACGGCCACCAAAGAAGGCAATTGCATATTTGACAAACCACTAATCGCGTGACCAGATGTACAACCACCTGCATAACGTGTCCCAAAGCCAATCAAAAATCCACCGACCACCATTAAAAGGAAACCTTTTAGAGTAAATAAAGTCTCAAAATTAAAAAGAGAAGCAGGAGCCATACCGCCACCGATAGAGCTGTCAGCAGGTTTTTCCACACCAACGCTCGCTAAATAGTCAACAGTACTCTGTGAAATATCTACGGCATCAGGACTTTGTAAGAAGTTGATAGCAAGGTAGCCACCAATAATACCACCGAGGATATAAATTAACTGCCAGCTTTTAGCACGCCAGTCTGTATCAAAATATGAAAATCGTTTTCCTGCACCACCAATAGTACAAAGTGTTTCAAGCGAAGAACTGATACCAAAGCGCTGACCGAGCCAAAGCAACAAATACATATTGAGCGTAATGAGTGCGCCAGAGACCGCCCAATGCCAGGGTTGAGATATAAAATCAATCATTAAAGATAATTTTGAATTTTGAATGAGGAATTTTGAATGTAATCAAAACTCTAGT
>CAZQTE010000367.1:0-1462 GCA_964595615.1 uncultured Saprospiraceae bacterium | reverse complement strand
CTAAGAGACAAAGGTGCAAAAATGAATAAAAAAAATATGTGACATTGATTACATTTGAGGAAAAGAATTGTTTTGTCTTGGAATTTCAAAGGCTATAAAAAACTGATTTTGGATTCAAATTGTTAGCAATAAATCAAGTACTGTTTTAATTTTAATTTTGATTAACATTTTAATTAAACACCGATTTAACTACTTTTGCGTTCTATCCAAAAATAAAAAAGTACATGCGTAAATTGCTTATCTTTACTGCGCCTTCTGGAGCAGGAAAAACGACTATAGTTCGACATCTTTTAAAGAAGTTTGATGAACTTGATTTCTCCGTATCGGCGACGAGTCGTGCTGCGCGCCCAGGAGAGGTGGACGGAAAAGACTATTATTTTTTGGATCCCGCAGAGTTTCGTCGTAAAGTAAAGGAAGGTGATTTCTTAGAATGGGAAGAGGTGTACGATGACCAATTTTATGGTACACTACGCAGTGAAATTGAGCGTTTATGGGCTTTGGGGAAATGTGTGGTTTTTGATATTGAGGTAAAAGGAGCTACGAATATTCGTAATCTTTATCCAGAGGAAACTTGTGCGGTATTTGTAAAACCACCTTCGCCAGAGATACTCTTTGCCAGATTACGTGGACGGAAGACAGAAACAGAAGCAAGTTTGAAAAAGCGTATCAATCGTGCCGCCGAGGAGTTAACTTACGAGAAAAAATTTGACGAAGTTTTACTGAACGATGATTTGGATTTAGCGTTTTTAGAAGCAGAGGCAATAGTAAAAAGGCATTTAGAGCTATAAAGAAATTGAGAATTTTTCACCGCAAAGACAGAGAGACACAAAGGATAAAAAAACTCTCCGCCTCTCCGTCTTTGCGGTAAAAACTCTCTAACATCTCAAAAAAATGAATACACTCATAACAAACGGTATAAAAGTAAGTGTGGAAGTTTTTTACCAAGCTTTCCAGTCACAACCTCAGACGGGGCAGTTTATCTTTGCTTATCGTGTAACGATTGAAAATGTAGGAGCAGAAACGGTACAATTGCAGCGTCGTCACTGGTTCATTAGCGACTCTAATGGCGAAAATAGAGAGGTAGAGGGTCCAGGTGTTATTGGGCAAACACCTATACTTGCGCCAGGGCAAGTACATCGCTATAACTCTTGGTGTCCATTGAAAACGGCGATTGGTAAAATGGGAGGTTTCTTTACGATGGTAGATTTGAAAACGCGGGAGCAGTTTGAAGTGCAAGTGCCAGATTTTCAAATGATTGCTCCTTTCAAGGCTAATTAGTTATTGGTTACTATGTTATTGGTTATTTAGTTATTAGTTACGGGTTATTGTACTTTCTAATTACCGATGATATTTTATAATTATTCAAAAATAAGATACTCGTAAGTTGCTAGTTATCAGTAATTTGAAGTAAAATAACCAATAACCAATAACCAATAACCAATAACCAATAACCAATAACCAA
>CAZQTE010000366.1:0-6076 GCA_964595615.1 uncultured Saprospiraceae bacterium | reverse complement strand
TTCAATATCAAAAATAATAAAGATTTACAGAAAAAGAATATTTCTAACAAAAAACGCTTGTAAATCCACAAAGGATATACAAGCGTTTTTGTCTGTTCAATATATTAATAATTGAACTATATAATCAATCTCTACTTAGAAACGAGCATTCACACTTAGATTTGTAAAATAAGGTCGCCCAATATTAATTTCTGTACCAATACCAATATTTTCAGTAACATAGTAACGCGCACCAAAAGCAACGATACCTACACCAAATTTACTTTCATCAGTGAAGCCTTCAAAATTTTCTGCTGTTGCAGGATCATTTGAATCGTTATTAAAACCTCTTGAGAAATATTGAATTCTCAAACCTGAGTATAAGTCTAATCTGTCATTATTTGCATAGTGAAATAATGGGCGTAAAGCTACAGTTGTACGAGAAAAACCTACAGAGTAATCTTCAATTACTTGGTTGTTTAATGAATCAAGGAAAGTATTACCCACAAAGTCGAAACCGATGTTTTGGTAACTAGCGGCAACTCCAATGCTAAACCATTTTGTTAATCCGTAATCAAACGTTAATTGAAGAGAAGGAAAACTTTCCTTCTCGAAACCAGTAGTAGTAGTCTCTGCAGCCTTAATAGCTGTATTTAAAGCAGTACCAGTGAAGGTATAGTTTAAAGAAAGACCAGCATTCATACGAAAGTCATCGTTTTGTGCTTGTGTCTGTGTTGCTAATCCTAAGATTAACGCAAATGAGAATAGAATGATTTTTTTCATCTAATAAGTTGTTTAAAACGGGCTCTTAATTAAAAAATAAATTTTCGAGGAGTAAACGGTTAAAAGTTTAATTGTGCTGCCTATCATGCAGTTTTGTGCATAATTGGAACTAATAATTAGTCAACTTTTATGTCCTGATTACTACTTTATGTGCACAAAAGTGTGATTTTATTTGGAAATTACAAGCCATATTAGGTTTTATTTCAAATTAATGTGATAAATGGCTATTTTTAGACAATTTGACGCTAGCAAAATAAAAGGAGAACTATAGTACCGTGTAACAAAAGTTTCATTAAATTTTTCGCGTCTTTCTTTTCGCGGATAACTGCGTTAAAAAAATGAACCATAGCTACGGCTATGCTTAATTTTTTCGCCTTGTTCTCCACAAAAATAAAGTGCGAAAAAATCTTAACAAACTTCTGTTACACGGTAATAGACTTTTTTGAAAAAAATATGATATTATTTTGAACAGCTATACTTTATTATTTGTCATTTAGTAAGAAAGATATACCTTTCCGCTTCTTTTTGAAAATGTGGAAATAATAACCTTTTTACAAAAAATGCTTAAAAGGGCTTCTTAAACCGCTACAATAAAAAACAATGGCAAAAGCAATCTACGATTTTGGACTTATTGGTCTGGGTACGATGGGAAAAAATCTCTTAATGAATATGGCCGACCACGGCTATGAAGTGGCTGGCTATGATAAAGACATTTCTAAAGTTCAATCACTAAAGGATGAGGCGGGTGAAATATATGGCGCAACAACCATAGAAGATTTTGTTGCTGCTCTAGAAAGACCACGTAAGGTCATGATGTTAGTTCCTGCGGGCAAAATTGTCGATTATGTTATAGAAGACCTCTTACCTCTTTTGGATAGAGGGGATATTATTATGGATGGGGGTAATTCTTTCTTTAAGGATACGGAACGTAGGCAAGAAGAACTCAAAGGAACAGGAATTCATTATCTCGGCATTGGTATTAGCGGAGGGGCAGAAGGTGCACGTCGCGGCCCAAGTATGATGCCTGGAGGTAATAGAATTGCCTATAACAAAGTCCGTCCTATTTTAGAGTCTGTAGCAGCAAAAGTGGGAAAACATCCCTGTGTAACTTACCTAGGGGAAGGTTCCGTTGGTAATTATGTCAAAATGGTACATAATGGTATTGAGTATGGCTTGATGCAGATATTGGCAGAAGTTTATGATGTGATGAAACGAGGATTAGATATGTCAAATACTGAAATCCATGAGGTATTTACAGATTGGAATGAAAAAGAATTGCGTTCCTTTTTGGTTGAGATAACTGCTAAAATCTTTGCTGTAAAAGATAAAGAATCAGGAAAAGAGGTTATTGATTTAATCTTGGACAAAGGGAAGCAAAAAGGTACAGGAAAATGGACTTCTCAAGATGCACTCAATGTTGGAGAACCTATTCCTACTATAGATTTAGCCGTTATTGCTAGAGCTATTTCTGCTTTTAAAGCAGAGCGAGTTGCTGCGTCTGAAATACTGGAAGGACCTAAGGTTCAAATGATAAAACGTGACAAGAAAAATTATGTACGTCGTCTGAAAAATGCGACTTTATTTTCATTTTTAGTGACTTATGCTCAAGGGATGTCTTTACTCCAATCAGCATCTGAAGAATATAATTACAAATTAGATTTAGAAGGAGTTTCTAAAATTTGGCGAGGAGGCTGTATCATTCGAGCAAAAATGTTAGAAGACTTTAGAAAAGCATATAAAAAGGACCCAAACTTGACTAATTTATTAGTGGATTCTAATGTTGCTAAAAAAGTAAATAAGACACAAAAAGATACGCGTACTGTCCTTATGGACGCTATAAAAGTTGGTGTACCTTTGCCGTGTGTTGGGGCTTGTTTATCTTATTTTGATAGTTATCGTTCCGCACGATTACCAATGAATCTAGTACAAGCTCAACGCGACTTTTTTGGGTCACATACTTATGAGAGATTAGATAAAGAGGGGTTCTTCCACACAGATTGGGAGTAATTTTAAACATGAGAAGCTATGCTGAGAGTGACGGTTTTGAGTTCGCACTAAAATCTGTTTATATCTTAGTTTACGCAGCGTAGAATACACGAGATACTTTACAACTCTTTCAACCGTTTTCAATGAATAATATAATCAAACCCGAGCCTACAATCATTTTTATTTTTGGAGGAAGTGGAGACCTTGCCAATCGTAAGTTGATTCCCGCACTTTATAATTTGTGGCTGGATGGTCATATGCCTGATAAATTTAGGGTAGTTGGCTTAGGACGTACGAAATACACTGATGATGAATACATCCGTGAGGTAAACAAAGGTGTTAATGATTATTCGCGCCAGAAAGGGAGTAAGGAAACTTGGTTGAAGTTTACAGAAAATGTTCACTATCTCGTTAGTGATGTTTTTGATGACAAGTCTTACAAAGAAATGGGTAAGATGATAAACAAAGCGGAGAAAGATTTTGGTGCACATCCAAATGTTATTTTTAATTTGGCGATTGCTCCAGGTCTGATGGATGATGTAGTTACTAAATTAGGAGAATCTGGGATTTGTAAAGACCCTGAATGTACACGTTTAGTTATTGAAAAACCTTTTGGACACGATTTAGACAGCGCAATAGCATTGAATACTCTTTTAAAAAAGTATTTTAATGAAAGCCAAATCTATCGTATAGATCATTACCTAGGGAAAGACGCGGTTCAAAATATCTTAGTTTTCCGTTTCGCAAATTTACTATTTGAACCTATTTGGAATAATAATTATATCGAGCACGTTCAAATTACAGTATCTGAAAGTATTGGAGTAGGAGACCGCGGAGGTTATTATGACAAATCTGGTGCATTACGAGATATGATACAAAATCATGTGCTACAATTGTTAAGTTTTATAGCAATGGAGCCTCCAGTATCCTTTGAGTCAGATGAAATTCGTAATCGAAAAGTAGATGTTTTACGAGCTATGCGTCGTTTTAAAAAGGAAGATATTCCTATGAATGCCGTACGAGGACAATATAGTGAAGGCTGGGCAAAAGGCGAAAAAGCCAAGGCATACGTAGAGGAAGTAGGCGAAGAAACACAAACAGAGACTTTCGCGGCAGTTAAATTACATATTGACAATTGGCGTTGGCGTGGTGTTCCATTTTATGTACGTAGTGGAAAACGGATGCCAGAAAAAGCATCGGTAATTACAATTCAGTTTAAATCTGCGCCGCATCAAGTGTTCCCCGAGGCAACAGCAACTCGCGTAAAACCAAATCGGATTACGATTAATATATCACCAGACACGGGAATTAAAATTCGCTTTCAGAGCAAGAGACCAGGTTTGGATATGATGCTTAATCCTGTGGAAATGAAATTTAACTACTCGGAAACATACACAGATAAGCAACCAGAAGCTTACGAAACACTATTACACGATGTGATGACTGCCGACTCTACACTATTTATGCGGTCTGATGAAGTCGAAGCAGCCTGGGCACTATTGATGCCTATTATAGAGTACTGGGAAGAGAATTTGGCGTACGATTTTCCTAACTATGCAGCAGGTAGTAGTGGTCCAAAACCTGCAGACGCTTTAATCGCACAAGATGGTTTTCACTGGATATCGTAAAAATGTTATTTTTTTGATATTTTTTATTTATTTTTGCATTTTATCACCTGAATTTTACACTTGAGAACAAAAAAGACTAGTTTCGTACTTTTTTTTTGGGTTCCACCTGATTATTGTTATGTTAAATTTTAAAAAAGAAGTCTTTAAGAATAAAGACGAAATTAGTAAGGCTGCAGCCGAACTCTTCATTGAAAAAGCTGCAGAAAAAGCAGAAAAACGTAAGCCTTTTTCTGTTAGCCTTTCTGGCGGTAGTACACCCAAAGTTTTATTTGAACTATTAGCTACCCCTGAGTATGCTGAGCGTATTAATTGGCGTTGGGTTCATCTGTTTTGGGGAGATGAGCGTTGTGTTCCTTCTACACATCACGACAGCAATTACAGAATGGTAGAGCAGGCACTCTTGAAAAAAATTGAAATCCCTACTACTAACATTCACCGTATTCGTACAGAATTAGACCCTAAGTTAGCTGCCGCAGAGTATCGTGCAGAACTCAATCTCTTCTTTGGGCAAAAACAACCAGCATTCGATTTATTCTTTTTAGGAATGGGAGACGACGGACACACGGCATCTATCTTCCCCGGTACACGCGCTGTCCACATGGCGAGAAAACGGGTAGCGGAAGTCTATGTAAAAAAACTAAAGGCTTGGCGCATTACTATGGCTGCACCAGTGATTAATCGAGCTAAAACAGTAGTTTTTTTAGTTGCAGGCTCTTCTAAAGGAAAAGCTTTAAAAGAGGTTTGGAACGGAGAATATAATCCAGATGAATATCCAGCGCAATTGTTGAGGAATGCTGTGGGGGATGTAATATGGTATTTGGATGAGGGGCTTGGGAAGTTGGTTTAAAAAAATAGGGTCTACAACTGTTAATTATAGACCCTATTTTTTTATTTGAATACAGCTATCGTACAATTACCATTTTACCAAATCCTTGATTGAAAAATTTATCAGCTCCAGTGTCATACTGTTCAATATCCTCGCCTGCAGCATTTTTAGCGACTACGCGGTATAAGTAAACACCATTGGCTAGTTTATCACCAAATTCATCAGTTCCGTCCCAAACAAAATCGGTCTGATGTGTCCCAATTTTCATTTCTCCCAATTCGGACTGAGTAATTTCGCGTACGATACGCCCGCTAACACTCATAATTTGGATTTTGAAAGAAGCTGGTTGTTCATTTCCAGTCAAAGTATAGACAAACCGAGTGGCAGTACTAAACGGATTCGGATAGTTTAATACATTTGAAATCATAGATTTTGTAATAATTTCAAACTCTATGCTGTATTCTAGTTCACCTGATTGATTTCCTGTTACATCTTGTCCTTCAACTCTTAGGGTGTAAATACCGTCCTCTTCAAAAGTAGGGGAATACTCAATAGTTGCTTTATTCTCATTATCCAAATTTGTTTCATCCGCAGGAATAAATAAAACCTCAGGAGAAGAGAAATAAATACGTTTTTCGCTTCGGTCAGGGAAGACAACTTTCATTTGAAATTGACTAGTGTCCTCCATTGCTAAGAATCGATTTTCATCCGTAAAACTCGCCACAATCTGTGGAGTAGGAGAGACCAAATCGCCGTTTAAGATATGTACTCCATCAAAAGTTACATCTAAAAGTGGATTTTCTCGGTCAGACTGCACATAGAAATTGAGTAAACCTGTATTGTTGATATGTGTTTCCTCTGGTTGGTCTTCATT